>JAPTUI010000198.1 GCA_028067895.1 Pseudomonadota bacterium
TGGGCTGCTTTAGCGTATCGCGTCTCCCGGCTCCGGCACGCGTCGGAGCCGGGTTTCAGTATCTCCGTCCCGGTCCGTCGCGGTGGCCGCTCTTTGACCACAACGCGAGATTTCACCGGGGTCTTTGGATATTCAACGAGAGCGCTGGCGCAATTCAGGTGGTCCGCTGACGCGTCGCCTCGTCACCCCAGCCGGCGTTTTCGGTGGCCACCAGGGGATTGCCATCATCCCATCGGTTGCCAATGACGCGACACCCGGAGATCGCGTCCGCTGCGCTCGACACCAGCCAGAGCAGCGGCGGTACCATGATTGCCGGGTCGAGCAGCCTACTTCGGGGACTTTCCGGGAAGGCTGAGAGAATCATGCCGGTGAGCGTGGCGCCGCCCGGCAGCAGAGCATTGACCGTGACCCCGGTGCCCTGCAGATCTTGCGCCCAGATAACGGTCTCGCACTCCAGGGCGGCCTTCGATGGGCCGTACGGCGAGAAGCCTGCGCGGCGCATGGCGGAACGGTTCATCGAGGTATTCACTATTCGGCCCCACCTCGCGCGCATCATGTGCGGCGTCGCGGCACGGGCCATCAGGAAGGGACAATTGACGTTGATGTCGACCACAATCCTCATGCCGCGACCGCCATTGTTGGCGAGGATATCCAGGTGTCCGAACCGCTCCAGGGCGGCCGCGACGACGCGAATGACGCCGACGACACCCCACATTCCGATTGTCTCGGTGCCGTCCCGGATGCGGCGGTCCCCGGTTCAACGAGCTGATGAGCCGTCGTGCTCGAAGGTCAGGAAGAATCCGTTGTAGCCAATCTTGCATCGCACGCGCTTTCGTACGGCGACCACCCGGCCGGTCAGAACCTGGGTCGTGCGGCCGGCGTTGTAGTCCTGCACCGCCTTGCTGGGCAGCGTCTCGATCCCGAGCCGCTCGAGCCCTGCTCTCAGCGTGGAGAGTCGTTTCGGGGGGTTGAGTCGGCCGTTGAGGCGAGACTTGACCACCCGCGATTACAGCCCCTGGCTGATCCTCAGCAGCTTGGCCTGGCGGACGATCACCCCGAGGGTGCGACCCACCTGGTCGTAGCCGCCGAGATCGCTGAAATCGGCGCGCAGAAATACGTCACGTCGCGAACGCGCGATTCGTTGGGCAATCCGGAGGCCAAGTGAAGTCACCATGCCGGTCGCCGTACGACATACTCGCGAGAGGCTTCAACCGGTGACGTCAGCCTCATTCGACGGGTCCAGAGCCGGCAGGTCTTGGGTCACCCACGCGGCGGGCCGAGCCGGAGAATCTCGGGGATCCCCCACCGGAAAACAGGGCGCCGCCGCCGATGGGGCCGCCCCGGCGCTGCCGGAATTCAGGCGAGCGCCTTGGCTCGGGTCGCAATCCAATCGCGCACGGCGAAGAGGAAGTCGCTGTGCGGGAGGTCTTCGAGGGGATCGAGACGACGGGCGGCAAGGAGTGCGCCCACCTCCGTCTGGAACAGGCGATAGTCGCCAATCATGGCGACCGAGCCAGGAAGGGGAGGCTCGCTCGACGTGCGATGCTCTGATAGCCAATTGCGCACCAGGCGGATCGCTTCGTTCGGGTCGTTGCCATGGATCTCGATGTCCTGGCCGCTGATGTCCGACAGCGCTACATCGTAGCGATGCGATTTCGCTTCCAGGATCAGAGCGCGCTTGCGCTTGTGACGGCCGTTGCCGAAGAGGCGGGCTCCGAGATGCAGGCCCAGCTCCATTGGCATATTGAAACGCGGTACCCCCACCGGACCGACCTCGACCCTCGAAAGATCGTGGATGCCCCAATCGCATTCGCCGATCATCCGGGCGATCTTGCTGACCCTGATCTCGGCGCCGTCGGTCTCATCGAGTGCGCACCGGGGGTGATAGCCCGATGAGAGGATCGCGAAGACCATCGCGCGGAAAATGGGCTTGAACCCGTCGTCGAACGGGCAGTTGATGAAGACGGCCTTGGAGGCTGGCGGCTTAGCCGCGCGCTGGCTCGCCACGCAAATGCTCGGACTTCGTCCGCAGTGCGTCGCGAATGGCGCGAGCAGTGGCGGACCGCCGTCCGCTGATCGGGGGAATCTTGATGCCCCGATAGACGACCGTGCGCTCGAACTTCATCGAGAAGCGCTTCGGTGCTGCCTTCTTTGCCACTTTCGCCATAGGACGCAATATGAGACTTCGGGATCGCCGGCGCAAGTCCTGCCTTCCGCGCCAAGTCGCAGAATTAACCCGGAGTGGGGCTCCAGCAAGTCCTTATTTTATCAGAGAAAACCTACGAATACCGACCCTCCCGGGATGGTGTCCGTTGCCCGTCCCGCCATGGGGCGGGATGTCGCCCATGTAGCACGGACATCGTCGCGCCACCCCATGCACCGCTCGTGGTCCCCGTCATCACCAAGATCGATCACAGGGGTATCCCAAACCCGCTGCGGGCGGCTGGCGACCCGCAGCTCATTCGGGTGTCGGGAATCCTCCTCGCGTGGTGCGTTCGCTTTCCGTGATCAGGCCCATCCTCTGCAACCGTGCTTCGACCGCGCGCAAGGTTCGTCGGTGCGTTCTCGCGATTTCTTGCGGAGACTGCCCAGCCTTGAATGCCTCGGCCAATCTATTATCTTCCTCCCCGGTCCAGGCCTTGCCGACGTTGTCGGGCAGCAGGGCACGCCGCTGAGCGCGAGCCTCCGCCCGATCGAGCGCCGTCACGGCGGTAAGCAGCGCGCGCATGACGTCCGCACGGTTATTCTCATTATCCGACGGAAGCGGGACTTCCGATCCGGGCTCATGGCCTTCGATCAAAGCGTGTAGGACGGATGCTGCAGCGGCATTTTTCACGAGCGATTCTCCATAAGCTGACGGTAATACGTTACCCAGAGTCGTGCTCAGCCGTGGAGCGACGACTTTCGCACGTGCGATGCAATCTGTCGGCCGGCGCCGATCACTGCTGTTGAACACGTCGCCGGCGGCGCAGTCGCGCACCTCTCGACCACGCACTTGACCCGTAGACAATGAAGGTACTCGGATTCGAGATAACTTCGTCGACATGGTGTGATCAGTCTTGAGTCTCTCAGGGACGGGCTGATTCAATTGACGCCGAAATTCTTCGAGCGTCCGTGCGACGTAGATCTTGGCCATCCGCGAACTGATCTTCATCTCGTGTCCGACTTCCTCAAACGGAAGACTCCGCACGACGCGAAGAAGGAAAGCCTGCTGGCACTTCGGGGGAAGTTTGTGCACCGCCTCTGCAATCAAAGCCAACCGCCCGCGCGCGTCGGCGGTAATTTCTGCGGAGGGGGCGAACTGCTCGGGTTTTGTCGAGAGAGCCTGGACGAGGCGGTCGCGATTCCGCACATTCCGTCTGCGGTCGATCATGATGTTCAACGCACACCGCCACAGGTAGCGGTCCAGGTCGTGGATGGCTTCACCGCGCGCGACGGCGAGCACTCGAACATAGGCTTCCTGGACGATGTCCTTTGCCTCTTCCAGGGAGCCGGTGCGCTTGCAGAAAAACCGCAAAAGCGGCCGATGCAGCTGCCGCGCGACGATCGCGAGTGCCTCTGCGCGGGACGCCGAGTCCGGGACAGGGATTGATTCCCCCATGTAGGACGCGGGCGGCCGATCTCCGGCTCGGGATTCCCGGCTGCCGGCGGTCATCCGCTCACCCTCACTTTCGCTCTCATGGGACGGCGCTGGGCCATTGGGAATCTCAGTTCATCGGGTCGGGGGAGGCACCCTGGCGGGCACATCGACGCCACGTCGAGTCGGTCATAGGCGGAGCGGAGTAGACGTAGCGCGAGTCCAAGCGTCACCTCCTCGTCTCCAGCGGGGTGTTCCTCCCGGGCCGCAAGTGAACGATGCACGACGGTCACCAGGGAGATGGCGTCGGAGAATTCGCCGAGCAGAGTTGAGAGGGTCGTCCGCGCAGGATCGTCCGACGTTGCCTTCCTCTGTGGTCCTCTTGATCGCCTGGACTGATGCCGTGATTTCACCTTTGCGGACGTGGCGCGTGCTCTGAATCGGGTAGCCATGCCTACTGCTCCAGGTGATACTAAAATCGTATCGAGCGGGCGGCACGATACCACTGATACGGATTTCGTATCAATAGGGGTGATACGGTATTAGAAGCACCTCTGCAGGTCACCGGGGGTGCCATGAAGTATTCCGCCCGCCAACGGGCCGTCGCTGCCGCGCTGCGTAAAGCGCGCGAGGCGGCTGGAATTTCCCAGAGGCAGCTGTCCGAGCGACTGCAGCAGCCGCCGAACTGGATCCAGCGCATCGAATCCTTGGAGCGGCGGGTCGATGTGGCGGAATTCATTGACATTGCCAAAGCCACCGGGGCCGACCCCGTCGAGCTCTTCCGGGAGGCGCTGGATTCCCGATAGCCGCCGAAGTGGTGTATCCGTTCGAGCACGCTCTGCGCGCAGGCGCCCCCGGATCGTTCCTGTTCCGCGCTCGAGTAGACACCTTTGATGGGCCCGTCGTCGAAGGGAAGATAAATATAGTCTATATATAAATCTGTAGAGTTTCAAATTCCATCGTCTTAGGGTTCGGGGCAATGAAAGACCGAGCCTTCGTGGAACGCGTGAGCGCCGCCATGCGCAACAGACGGGAATTGCTCGAGGTGAGCCAGGAGGCCTTCGCCGAAAAGATCGGCATGCATCGCACCTACTACAGCGCGCTGGAACGGGGCGAGATCAATCTGACCCTCAGAACCCTTCGGCGCGTCTGTTCAGGACTCGGCGTCAAGGTTTGGGAGGTCCTGAGGGACGCCGACATATAGGCGGGGATCGCACTGGTCGTCACCCGAACCGGCGACCGCCAACGTCCTCAGTTCAAGCCTGCGCAGGCCAAAGCGTTCCCGACCTTTCAGCGCAAGGTCTGAGGTGAGAGGAAGGCGGATTTTCGGCCTGGACGGCTGTCGGTGCCGGCGCCCCGGGCGATAGGCGCGGGCGGCGCACGCCGATTGGATCCTGGTTGTCGGTCGACGGGATAGCCTTTACGGGGAGGCTTCTTCCGCTTCGCGCAGGATCACCGAGAGTGGCTGCTCGAGTCCCTTCGCTACGCGCTCGAGGGTCGACAGACGAAGATCCCTGATGCCCCGCTCGACGAAACTGTATTGCGCGCGGTGCATCTCGATATGGTCGGCGAAGGCCTCCTGGCTCATGTTCCTGGCCTTCCGGCGCCGGCGCACCACGTCGGCGATGCGATGCTGCAGGGCAGGGCGCATGCCCTGATTGAGCACACTCTCGGTCACACGACTACCCCACGGGGTGGGAATTTGAGAACTGAGAGACGAAGAAATGGCACATGCGTGCAACTCAGGGTACCCGGTTCCCCGGGGACTGGGGGTCGCGGCGGGTCGAGTGAGCTTAACTCCAATCGCACCTACTTAAGGTCGCGCGTCAGCTGCGGTTCGCGCGCGTCCTTGGACTCAGATCGTGAAGACAGCTGGAGTACGTTGGCTGTGAACCGCACAATTTCGCCAATAAATACCTCCCTTTCGATAGGCGCATTTTGCATGATCGCCCGATGAAGTGTGCCGTCGAGACCGTTGAATACCAAAGTCGCCAGCAATTCGATATTGCCACCCTTTCGTCTGACGCGTCGGAAGTGCGCTCGGATGACTTGAGCGAGGCGCCCAAGGATCGCTTCATCGGATTGTTTGCAAAGGGCTATCGCGGCAGCATCTGCGGTGCCATAAACCAAACGATGGAGATGGGCGTGATCCAGGGCGTGGCGGGTCAGGCGGGCCATTAGCTCCAAAATCACGCTAGTCCCTTCATTTGAGCGACTCGATTGAACCTCGTCGGCAATCGACATAAAGCCATCTACGTACCGCTTCCAAAGTTCTGAGACAACGGCATCTTTGGAGGAAAAATATAGATAGAAGGTCCCTCGGGCGACCTTCGCATGGTCAGTGATGTCCCCTATACCCGTGGCCGCGATCCCCTTCTGTCGGAACAGGGTAGAGGCGGCTTCGAGAAGTTCCTCGCGTCGGATCTCTGGATCCTTGCTGACCCGCTTGCGCTTCTTGGCAGGCTGCACCGACAACGTTTAATCCTCTCTTGACTGAATGACTGTCAGTCGCAATAATGGTGACGTGAATGAACGCCATTCAGTCGCGGACTATAGCTGATTGTGGGGACAATGCGAAGTTTGTCTCCACGCACGCGGATATTTATCCAAAGGAGATCGCGGTGAGAGCGTACGCGTACGTAGACCGGATCGGGCCTGACGCCTTGGTTCCCGTGGAACGACCAGACCCAGTCCCGGGGCCGCACGATGTTGTTCTGCGAATGCAGGCAGCCGCGCTGAACTATCGAGACCTTGCCATCGCTCGGGGCCACTATCACATCAAGTGCAGCCCCCCGTTGGTACCCGTTTCTGATGGTGCAGGTGATGTGATCGCGGTCGGAAGTCAGGTGACTCGCTTGCAAACCGGCGAAATCGCCTGTCCGGTGTACCTTCCCGATTGGATCGATGGGCCGGCAAGCCCACGAGTATTGAGGCGTAGGCTAGGCGGACCGACTGACGGCGTCCTTTCAGAGTTGCTTTGCTTAAACGAGGAGGAGGTGGTACGCGCGCCGTCGCACATGGATGCAGTCGAGGCTTCTACCCTGCCTATAACAGCAGTAACAGCGTGGCAGTCGTTGTATCAGCTTGGATGTCTGCGCCCGGGGGAGACGCTAGTAGTTTTGGGGACCGGAGGTGTTTCCACGGCTGCACTCCAGCTCGCGCGAGCTGGAGGTGTGCAAGTGATCGCAGTCGTGCGTCGCCCAGAGCAAGAATGTCAAATGCGCGAATTCGGAGCGCATCATGTCGTCCTCGCCCCCGGTACAACCGATTGGCCGCGAAGGGTCGCTGAGCTTACTGCCGGTCGGGGCGCCGACGCCGTGATCGATGTAGTCGGTGGTGATTCACTCAGAAATTCAATTGCTGCGACACGGAGTGGTGGCACGGTGCACGTGGTTGGCTACGCTGCCGAAACAGATGCACATTTTGACATCTTCGACGCCATTAGGCATGCCACCACAATCCGAGTGGCCGTGGCTGGAAATCGCAACAGTTTCGAAGCGCTGATTCGAGTAATGGAACAGCAGACAATTCGGACTGCAATACATCGAACATTCCCGATCGCGCGGTGGCGCGAAGCCTTTGAGTGTCTCGCAAATGGCGGCCACTTCGGCAAAATAGTCCTCAAATTCGCTTGAGCGGCTGAGCGCAGCCCGTGGCACCTTATAGCGCAACCAGATTCCTGTCGAGGGCAGCCTTGAGAGATCGCAGTGTCGAGGTCCAATCCCAGCAGCGGCAGCCTCGCATCGGCTCCACAGGTAAGCGGCTGCAAGCGGTGGACTTTTGGATGCTCACCGGCTCGTGAGCTGTAGGAGAAGACCGAGGCGCTGCTGCCGGAATACCGCGAGCGAGAATGTCCACCGACGGTGGCGCTCGCGATGTTCCTGAAGTAGACCCTCTCATAGGATCGCTCGTGCCATAGAGCAGTCGATAAGACTCCAGCGACGTGTGAGAAGGAGCCGTGGGTCAACCTGCTCGCATACAATCCTTCTGATGGCCCCGGCGGCGCTGCAGGTCCGCGTGCATCCGCGGCTTTAAGCATACGGTGCAGCTTTGGACCGAATGGCTCTGCCACGGACTCGCCGGCATGGCTGCCGCGCACGCCGCGGTTCTTTTCCAGGCAATCGCGCGGCAGAAGGTCGGCAATCGGCCTGGCCGAATAGAACCGCGGGCGCGCGCAAGCGCCGCACAAGATCCTACTAGTGGCTGAAAGTGCCGCGCGGGAAAGCCCGGTGGCAAGTGCGGTTCCGTGGCTATCGTCCAAACTCTTCATCGTAAGTAAGTGCCATTGGGCTTAACTCCGCGTCGATGTCAGACGTCGAAGACGACGTCCAAATTGTGCCTCCCTCCGAGTGTCCGCATGTCCGTTTGACCTTCCCCTGAATAGAGGCGCCTTTCGCTTCCTCGCAGGTGGTCATCGGCGTCTCTTGCCATGAGCGGGATTTGGCGACGGCGCCGCGCAGGACCGGCAGCGGCTCTCTGAGAGACTTTTGCCCTGCGCAGGGACTTGGCGAGCGCTGTTGACTGACATTCGTCGACCCAGTAGCGTGTAGGTCGTCAATTCAGATCTCCGTGGATTTTCCACAACCCATTCGCTGGAGAGCTGTTCGTGTCTTGGCATCATGTCATTCTGGCGTTGGCCGCTTTCGCGTTGCTCTTTCCAGGCTCGCGGCGCGTTCTGATCGAGACGGTCCGCGCGGTCGCGACTCCCATCATCGCGGTCCTTTTCTTCATGGCGATGCGCCTGCGCTGAGCTCAGGTTATCGTTCGGCCACCGCCGAAGAGTTTTTAATCGGTGCGGGTCCGCCGTTGGCGGACCAAACCGATTCCATACATCCTAAGTTCCGCCGGCCCGTGTAGAGTTCGTTGAATCGGCGACGAGCCATGCTGCATCGCCCGAGGCGGGGCGGGGTTCAGCTCCGGCACACCGCGCCTGCGACCCGCTTGCTCTGCCCGCCTCCCACGTCCCACCTTCCACGTCCGTCTTGGCCGCGGGCGTCGTGGTCATCCTTGGCTCGATTGCCTTCACCGGAGCGCCGACATCGGGCGTGAGGACCGGTCGCGGGGGGATCACGGTCCGCGCCAGCAAGCTGTCACGGGCCGTGAAAGGCGAGAGGCGGGAAACGGCACTCAACGGTGGCCGCGTACATGGCGCATCGGATCACCGTTTCTGGCTCCTTTCGGTTGCGGTCCGAGTCGCGGGCGAGAACCGCAACCGAAAGGAGATTTCCATGAAACTCTTGACCGATGCACAGCGCAGCGAGCTGGCCGCGAACGGTGAGCGATCCGCCGCCGGCGAGGAAATCGACCCGTGCCCCGTCGTGAAGCTCTTCACGCCCGATGCCGGCGCCACTTGGCTCCTGACGGAGCTCGATCCGAGCGATCCCGATCGCGCCTTCGGGCTCTGCGATCTCGGCCTCGGATTCCCCGAGCTCGGCTACGTGAGCCTCGTGGAGCTCGCCGCAGTCCGCGGCCGGTTCGGCCTTCCCGTCGAGCGCGACCTCCACTTCACGGCGGATCGGCCGCTTTCGGACTACGCGGACGCGGCTCGACGCCGCGGGCGCATCGTCACGTAGCGCTGGGCTTCTGCCGGCGCGTACAGCGATCCTGCGCGCGCCGGCATGTTCTTGGTGGCCTGGCGCCCCGTGGACGCTGGGGAAGCGGAATCAGGACGATCCGCGCGTTGAGCGCGCCGGGTCCTGCGGGCGGGCCAGCTGTTCTTGGTTGGAGAGGTGCTGGACCGCCTCGACGAAGGACACCCCCAGAAGGTGCATCGCCAGGTCGATCGCGCCGCCGCCGAGCTTCTCGCGAGTGTCGTACCAGAGGCTGGCCGTGGTCACGATCTCAAAGTTCCCGCGCTGCGTGAAGACATGCCATCTGCGGCTCCCGAGGTTTTTGCGCGGCACGTATGTCAGATCGGGCTTCAGGTGGATGGCGAGCCGTCGCAACACCTGCTCGCTTTGCATCCGGCGGAGTGCCGCAAGCAACGCTTCATCGAACGATCTTCGCATCCGATGACGGTCCACCACGGGCCCATCGGAGGGGAGGGAGAAAGAGCAGGCCCTTCACTTTCTCCCTGCCCGTCGCGCTCCGGCACGCCGAGACTGCTCGCCACGGGCCGCACTGCGCCCGCAAGCGATGAGACCTCGGAGAACGAAGCGATGGAAATCTCAATCCCGCAAGTGACCGACCGCTACCTCACGAACGCCGAGGCCGCCGCGGTCCTCAAGCTCTCGCCGCGAACCCTCGAGAAGCTCCGGGTGAACGGTGGGGGACCGCGCTTTCGCAAGTTCGGAAGCCGGGTGATCTACGCCCGAGAGGACCTCGACGCCTGGGCGAATGCCCGGATCTGCGAGAGCACCTCCGACGATCGTTACGTCGCTCTGCGCTGATCGATCTGCGTGGGGGAGATCGCATCCGTGCGGGATGGAGCCGGCGGCAATTCTGAGAGCGCTCGGCTCGAAGCCTTTCGGGCCCTGGCCGCCGACCTTGCGCCGCGCGACCTGCAAGACCTCATGTCGTACCCGTTCTTCTCCCTCTCGAAGTCGAAGCGCATCAGGCCGATCGATTACCACGCCGGCGACATCAGGATCCGCGTCGAGGGGACGACCGAGCACGGAATCGCCACCATCTGGGATGCGGACGTGCTCATCTGGGCGGCCTCTCAGATCGTCGAGGCACGGGATGCCGGCATACCGACGTCGCGACTGATCATGGCGACGCCCTACGAGATCCTGGGTTTCGTCGGTCGGGACACCAGCGGTCGGGCATACGGGGGGCTGAAGGCGGCTCTCGATCGGCTTCAGTCGACGACGGTCGCTACATCGATCCGGCAGCCTTCCAGCCGCCGGCTGCACCGCTTCTCCTGGATCAACGAGTGGAAGGAGCGCGCGACGGGAGAGGGTCGACCGCTCGGGCTCGAGCTCGTCGTGCCGGATTGGTTCTACGCGAGCGTCATCGATTCGAGCCTCATCCTCACCATTGACCGGGCGTACTTCTCCCTGACCGGCGGGATCGAGCGCTGGCTGTACCGCCTGGCGCGCAAGCACGCCGGCAAGCAGCCGGACGGCTGGCGGTTCGACTTCCGGCATCTGCATGTCCGCTCAGGAAGCCTGGCGCGGTACTCCGACTTCGCGATCGACCTGCGCCGGATCGCGCGCGTCGGCGTGCTGCCGGGCTACCGAATGGCGATCGAGCGTTCGCGCCGCGGCGCCGAAGTGCTGCACGTCCGCGCCTCCTCCACGGTGCGGATCGAGCGGACGGTGGCGCAACTCGCCGGGCGGTTCCGGATTGGGGACAACCTGTGAATAGACACGTGTTATCAGGCGCAACCCTTATCGTGCGATCAGGCGCGCGACTATCGTGTCATCAGGCGCAAGGACGCGCGCAGGTCATTGACGCGGCAAGCGGATCCAGCTTCTTAACTCCGATAACCAGAACTTTCGGATCTTTCATAACGCCGGAGGGCCGATCGTTTTCTGTGGGTGCGCTGATCGGAACGCCGCGCGGATGGCATCCGATGAGGACCGCATCGTGATGCCGATGGGTGGCAACCGGCTGGCAGCGTGCGGGAAGAGTGCCGAGCTTAGATCGGTATCGCGTGCCGACGCCCGTCAGCCGGAGATTTGCCCGCGGATTGAGCAATCACCGCGGCATTCATCCGGTCGTCCCGAGGCCATCCGGTCGACCCGCTGGATTCCCATTCTGATCCTCGCGTTCTTTGCCGCATGGGCGAGTCTGGGAGCGCCCGGCATCCGGTTCCCGGTGGAGCTGGTATACAACGCCAGTCCGAGCATGCCCCTGGGCTGGTACCGGACTGCGCCGGCAGATCGCCTCCGGGTCGGCATGCTCGTTGTCGCCCACATTCCCGGCTGGGCCGCACGATTGGCGGCGGCGCGAGGATACCTGCCGATCACCGTTCCGGTGATCAAGCGTATTGCGGCGATCCGAGGCGATTACGTGTGTGAGCGTTCGGGCGTTCTCTCGATCAACGGCCGAACGGTTGCTCGAGCACTGGTCGCCGACTCGGCCGGTCGTCCTCTTCCGGAGTGGCGAGGGTGCGGGGAGCTCGCGAGGGGCGAATACCTCTTGCTGGGCGATATTCCGGACTCCTACGACAGCCGGTACTTCGGTCCCGTCACGCGGAAAGCCATCGTGCGGCGCGCCATCCCGCTCTGGACCTGGCGATGAGGCGCGCTTCCGGGATCGCTGGATGGATGCTGGCCGGTCTCGTCCGCGTTCACGGCGGCGCGCTTGCCGCCGATCGCCCGGTGTTCTGTGGCACGGCACGTTGGCAGCCATTCATTCGCGAGGCGGCCGACAGATTTCGGTTGCCGCCGGATTGGATCGACGCCGTGATCCGCGCGGAGAGCGCGGGGTGTGAGACTGTGAACGGCAAGCCGACGACATCCCCGGCGGGGGCCATGGGACTCATGCAGCTCATGCCGGCGACCTGGAGGGAGTACCGGAGGCGACTGGGGCTCGGCGACGATCCGTTCGACCCGCATGACAACATTCTGGCCGGCGCGGCGTATCTTCGAGATCTCTATGAGCGCTACGGATCGGCGGGCTTTCTAGCCGCGTATCAGGCAGGTCCCGGACGGTACGAAGAATCCCTGGAGCACGGAAAGCCGCTTCCTCGAGCGACGCTGGATTACGTGGCCCACGTGCGCCACGCGATTCAGCGAATGCATGCTCGAGCGGCGCCCATGCCGCGTCCAATTGCGTCGGCCGCGAGTCCGCTGTTTGTCAATCTGACAGCGCATGCGGTGGCGGGTAATCGCTCGTCCGGGGAGCTGCGCGACAGTGGCCTGTTCATCCCGCTGTCGCGCCACCGACGAACCGTAAGGCGTACACAACGACGCTCCCCGAAGGCGTCATCACGATGATCTCATCTGAAGCCACAAATCGTGAGAGGCGGGGAAAGGCCGGATGGGAGGTGCGGAAGCAAGATAGAAGCAGGCGGCACGGACGCGCCGCCAAGTCTCTGTCTGCACATCGGTTTGCGCGGCACGGCCGCACAGGAGGGGAGTGCCGTCCTCCGCGGCAAGTGACTGCGAGCGAAGGAAATTTCGGGTGCCGCGCACGCCGCGTTGCGCCGGGCTGCGACTGGACCCAGCGATGAAGCGGAGTCGCGATGATCGCTTTCGGCCACGAGTAGGACCACCCAGATCGCGCGGAGACGCGAGCAGCCAGCGGCTCGTCGGCAGCATTGTCCGCGCTGCCTCGCGTTCAGGGAAGTCGCTGGGCTACCGCGCGGCACGGGCCCGGCCCGGAGCGCGGCTCGGGCGAGGTTACGCGGCTGCGCACCTGGCCGCTCGAGCTCTCGGACCGCGCTCGCGGAGGGTGATCGTGAAGGTTCGCATCGTCCAGCATGCGCAGGTCCGGCCCGCGGCGATCAGGGAGAGTCTCGACTACATCGAGCGGGACGGAGTGCAGCCGGATGGCAGCCCTGGTCGCCTCGAGGCGGCACGGCAAGATGAGATCGACGCTGAGTCCTTTGCCCGCCGGATCGAGCCCGACCGGCATCATTTCAAGATCATCGTCTCGCCGGAGGATGGCGCAAAGATCGGCGATCTGAAGTCCTACACCCGTGAGTTCATGGCGCAGGTCGAGCGCGATCTTGGGACGCGGCTCGATTGGGTGGCGACCGACCACTGGGACACTGACAATCCGCACATCCACATCCTGCTGCGAGGCAAGGACGAGGCTGGCGATGACCTCGTCATCGCCGGAGAGTACATCGCTCACGGCATGCGCCATCGCGCCGCGGAACTCGCCACGCGATGGCTCGGGCCGCGGACGGAGCGGGAGATCCGGGAGAGTTTGACGCGGGAGGTCGAGCAGGAGCGGTGGACGACCCTCGATCGGGTCCTCCAGCGGAGCGCGCAGGGCAGTATTCTGGACCTGGCCGACCTATCCTCCTCTGTCCGGGACCGAGAGCAGCGGGTAGTCCTGATCGGCCGCTTGCAGCGTCTCGGAGAGCTCGGCCTCGCCGAGCGCCTCGCCCCGGACCGCTGGCAGCTCTCAGCGGATTTCGAGCCGCTTCTGCGGGCCATGGGTGAGCGGGGGGACATTATCCGCCGCATGCAGCGCGCGCTCGGCGGTGAGCGCCGCGAGCTTGCCACCTTCGACAATTCCGAGCTTCCCGAATCCATCACCGGCCGCGTGATCGGCAAAGGCCTCGT
>JAPTUI010000432.1 GCA_028067895.1 Pseudomonadota bacterium
GCTCCAGATATCGCCGCTCACCCAACGTGAGCTCCGCTTGCTTCTGCTCGGTCATCGTTCGCCCTCGGCATGCGGCCACTCGCCGCGGCCCAGAGCATCGGCCGCTCAGATCAATCGCGGAAGAACGGGGTTCCCCGCGTCCTTACGGGGATGGTGGCCAGGGGCGGAATCGAACCACCGACACGTGGATTTTCAGCCGCATATCGGCCACACAGGGGCTTTTAACTCAATCACTTGCAGCACTTGCCCGGCCCCTAACCCGCCTATCCCTGGCACATTCCTGGCACACCCAATCTGAGCTCGGCACATTCCTGGCACACCGACGCTCTGGCCGGGTATGACTGCCGGTACTGCCGAAATCCGACCTATGAGGGCGAAGCCATCCGCGTCCTACGCTCGGGCCCTCCTGCCCGCGATCGGAGCGTTTATTTCCAGGGCCAGTTGAGGCAGAGTGATGCCATGAACGCACGCACCGATCAAGTGCTCATCGAGAAGCTTAATTCGCTCGCTCCCCAGCAGCGCGCCGAGGTGGAGGACTTCGTGGATTTCCTCAAGGCCCGACGTGAACGCGACCGCGACGATGCCGCTCGACGGCTGGGTGAGGCCTTCGCAAAGCTCGATGCGCTGAACCCGCCGCCGGAATCCCCGCAGGACGTGCAGAGCGAGATCGAAGCTGCCCGAGCCGCACGCCGTGCTCGCGATGCGGATCGTCGCTGACACTAATACGGCTCTCTCCGGCCTCTTGTGGCAGGGTACACCGCGTCGCCTGCTCGACTTGGCGCGCGAGCGCAAGATCACTCTTTACACGAGCATGCTGCTTGTTGCCGAACTCGCCGAAGTCCTGGCTCGCGACAAGTTTGCCGAGCGTCTGGGTGCCGCCAGGGTCTCCGCTATCGAGCTCGTGCAAGACTACGCGCGCTTGGCCGAGACCGTCACACCCGAAGCACTTCCGGCGCCGGTGATCGCGCGCGATCCCGATGACGATCACGTCCTCGCCTGCGCGCTCTGCGCCAAAGCCCAGCTCATCGTCTCCGGCGACTCCCATCTCCTGGAACTCAAGGCCTATCAGGGCATCCCAAACCGCACAGCCTCGGTTGCGCTCAGTGAGATCGTCGCAGCACCGCGATAATTAGCCTACTACGCTCAAGCCTGAGCCACTCCAGAACGGCAAGTGCGGCTCGCGTGCGGTCGGGGAATGCTGAGCACGGGCGAGTCGGACCAGCAGCGGTTGAGTCCAAGCCAGTGCTCCTTCCGACTGCCTCCTCAGAGGCCAGCTATCGGACTCCATCGTCTCAAGAATTTGAGTCTCCAGGAAACCCGGCGCGGTTCACTGCCTGCCGCTTCGCCTGCTGTGCGGGCGATAGCGGCCTTCCTTCGAGTGCTTTGGACTGCTGAGCGCGAATCCCAGAAAGCCGGCATTGACGGCTTATGCGTATTCAAGCCTAAAGGCATCTGCACTGAAATGCGCTAGTTTTGCGAGGCTGACAGATTGGAGAGTGCATGGCTGGAAAATACGCTCAATTGGCGGATCAGGTCGCCTCCGGCATCGCACTGCTGCGCGAGGGCGCGCCGGAGGCAATGAAGGGGTTTACCGGCTTGGCAATCGCGGCGACTGCGCCCAAGGCGCTCGATTCGAAGACCAAGGAGCTGATAGCGCTTGCCGTCGGGGTCACCGGGCACTGTGATGGCTGCGTGGCCTACCACACACGAGCGGCGTGGAAGCAAGGAGCGAGCCGGCAGGAAATCGTGGAGACCGTCGCTACTGCGATCTACATGGGCGGGGGTCCGGCAGCGGTCTATGGTGCCGACGCTGTACGCGCCTACGACGAGTTCTCAGCGCCAACCTGAGCGGAGCGTTGAGTCTGCTTTCGGCGTCACTAGAAGTGATCTGCGAATAGCGTTCAGCGCTTGCCGATCTCTGCGACGCGCTCCCGCAACGACATCCGATCGAGACTGCTGATCGGCAGGCACATGAAAAGGTCGACCCGTCGCTGCAAAATTCTGAACGCCTCCGCGACCGCTCGCGTCGTGTCGCCCTCATCCTGAACGGCCACCGGGTCCGGCACTCCCCAGTGTGCAGTCACAGGCTGACCCGGCCAAACGGGACAAATTTCGCCTGCAGCCCGATCACAGACAGTGATTACAAAATCGAGCTGTGGGGCGGCGGGCCCCAAAAACTCGTCCCAGCTCTTGCTGCGTAGCTCGCTTACCGGCATTCCGCAGCGTTGCAGCAGACTTAGGACCATTGGATCCACCCTGCCGGTGGGATGGCTGCCAGCACTGTAGGCATGGAACCTGCCGCGACCGCGGTGATTAAGATAGGCGTCGGCAAGAATGCTGCGCGCCGAGTTCCCGGTGCACAGAAACAGCACGTTGTACGCAGAGTCGGACATAACGAGTGCAGATATTGCGAGGCTGTGCTTGGGAAGTGCTCTAAGCGCGCTTCCTCTGCTTCGTAGGCTCCACCGCCTGGGCCGAGGCGGGGAGCGGCTGGCAATCCGGCCCGCATGCCTGGTCGGCGAGAGAGCAGCAATTCTCGGTCAGAAAATCCACGACGGACTGCATGCGCTCGAGTTGCGCGCGGTAGTGCAGATTGCGGCCTTCGCGACGGCTGGTGACGAGGCCCACATTGACCAGCTCCCTCAAATGGAACGAGAGAGTTGGTGCGGGAACACCGAGACGCCGGGTGAGCTCCGTGGGGGTATAGCCGGCTGGCCCACGCTTCACGAGCAGTCTGAATACCGCAAGGCGCGCCTCAGAGGCGAGAGCGCTCAGCGCGGCGATTGCCTCTTTCGATTTCATGCTTGCAATGATATCAAACTGTCGTTTACACGCAATCGTGCTTCGAGAGACT
Organism: Pseudomonadota bacterium; assembly: GCA_028067895.1. Classification (GTDB taxonomy): domain Bacteria; phylum Pseudomonadota; class Gammaproteobacteria; order Steroidobacterales; family Steroidobacteraceae; genus 13-2-20CM-66-19. The sequence continues at coordinate 2,855 of JAPTUI010000432.1, forward strand.
GAATTGAAGTCAGTTCTGCTTACGCCCGGCAACGCCGTGCGAATGGAGATCACGGCAGCCGAGTCTCCTGCGCAGCGGATCGGTCAGTCGCCGGCACCTGCCGGAATCGGGCACAGAGGAACCCCGCCTGGGGAGTCGGAGCGCTGACTGGCAACCCGATTGAGAACCCCGAGCGCACCACCCCAGACCCGGCGCTCGGTGGCACAGCGCTCGCCGTAGGCAAACAGAGCCTTCATCTTGGCCGGCTCCAGCGCGGTCGTGAATCCCCCCAGCCGATAGCTCGAGGGAATCTCCGTAACCTCCAACTTCATTCGCTGGCGCAGAGCAAACGAGTAAACCAGCTTCACGCGAGCACGCGAGTCGCTGGCGAGTTCGGTGTCGACGCTACGCATCAATATCGCGGCCGTGCGATCTCTTGTGGTCTTGCGCCGCATGCGCAGGTGTCCATTGATGACGAGGTAGATCGTGCCGCCATGCAGCGGCTTTATCTGCTGCGGAAGGATCGAGACGATCCCCGGCGCGAACAGAAACGCAGAGCTCGCGGAACCATCGACATGCATTTCGTCGAAGATGCCGTGCGACGCTTTCACAGGAATGAGTACCGGCGGGAAGACGCCGGGAATGCTCGCGGAAGCGATCAGGACTTGGCGAAAGAGCCTCAATGCCGGCTGACCTCCCTGTGCGGCGATCGCTCCCATATTCCAGACGGTGATATCGCCGTTGTCGAGATCGGTCGTAGCCACGAGCAACAGGAGGCCCGTTCTCGCCTGCGCCGCAACCGCACGCAGAAGACCCGGCGTCACATTCCGATCCACAAGCGATCTGAGCGGTTCGCCCCGGAAGACGCTCGAGCCAAAGAGCGCGGCAAGCCAGCCGAAGACTCTTCGCTCGAGCAGCGATGGTCCATTCTCGCCTTGGAAGGCTGCAGACAGTTGACGATTCCACTGCGGACCGAGGAACGCAAAGGGCGCGATGAGCGCTCCGACGCTGACGCCCGTGACGATCTGGAAGCGTGGGCGTGTGCCGGAGCGGCTCCATCCCGCGAGCACACCGGCTCCGAACGCGCCTGCGCCGCCCCCGCCGGATAAGACCAGGACGTTCACGGGGGCACCATCGGTCGAACGCTCCATCGCGGCAAGGTGCGTGGCCGCCCAACGCTGAAATTCATACTCGGTCATCTCCCCCGACCACCGAATGTCCGGCGGAAAACCCGCTGGAACGGCGTTCGAGTATTGAGAAGGCGGCGCCGGGCGGCGCGTGAGCGCGGTGCACCCGACGATCAACGGGCCGAAACAAAGGCTTACGCAGATGACCTTCAAAACCGACGGCGAGCGACCGCTCGCTGAACGTATTGCGGGTTCCTGTCGCCCGGCAGGCATGACGCGAATCGAACGCACGGTCGGCTGTATGGCTCCCTGGTCCCACATTCGCAATAGGTAGATCGCTCATCGTCGCTTCGGGGCGTCTTTTCGAGGTGCTTGAAGGAACCGCCTCACACCACCGGTCTCAAGGGCCCATCTATTTCGATATCATTGAAACCATGGAAGTACATCGCGTATCCTATTGCCTTTGGTGCAAGTCGGATGCCTTGCGAGCTGTGCGTATTGAAGTACCAGACGGCCGAGCACACGGTGAGCGCTCGCCGCCCGAACCAGCAAAGGTTGCATTGCATGAGGAGATCGGAATGAAGCGGCTGCATGTTCACATCGCCGTCGAGGACTTGGCGGCGTCCGTTCGCTTTTATGCCACCCTCTTCGCGGCTGAGCCGACCGTGCTCAAACCCGATTACGCCAAGTGGATGTTGCAGGATCCGCGGATGAACTTCGCCATCAGCCAGCGCGGTGCGACCCCAGGCATCGAGCACCTGGGCATTCAGGTCGAAGATCACTCAGAGCTGGAAGAAGTCTATGCCCGCCTTAAGCGTGCCGAACAGCCCGTGCTCGAGGAAGGCAATACCACCTGCTGCTATGCTCGGAGTGAAAAGAGCTGGATCTCAGACCCCCAGGGCGTGCTTTGGGAAGCATTTCTGACCAGCGGTGAGAGCACCGTGTATGGCCACGACGCGAGCCGGTCGGCGACTCCTGTCAAGTCGGCTTGCTGCGCCCCCGCCAGAGCCCCGAGCGGCGCTAACGTTCGTTCTGACGAAAGCGCGCAGTAGGAGACCTCAATTGTCTCGATTCGAACGCTATCTCACGCTCTGGGTCGCGTTGTGCATTGCCGCTGGCATTGCCTTGGGCAAGATGATGCCCGGCGCGTTTCACGTCATCGCTTCGGCGCAGATCGCCCAGGTCAATTTACCGGTGGCGGTACTCATCTGGCTGATGATTGTGCCGATGCTGGTCAAGATCGACTTCGGCGAGCTGCACCGGGTCAAGGAACACTGGCGTGGAATCGGGGTGACGCTGTTCGTGAATTGGGCGATCAAGCCCTTCTCGATGGCACTGCTCGGATGGATATTCATCGGGCACGTGTTCCGCTCCGTACTGCCTGCCGGACAAATCGATTCGTACATCGCCGGACTCGTCATCCTTTCCGCCGCACCCTGTACGGCAATGGTCTTCGTATGGAGCCAGCTCTCCAACGGCGAGCCGCACTTCACCCTCTCGCAAGTCGCGCTGAACGATGTATTGATGATCTTTGCCTTCGCGCCCATCGTCGCGCTGCTTCTGGGTCTTGCCGCCATCACGGTCCCGTGGCAGACGCTGCTGCTGTCGGTCGCCCTCTACATCGTCATTCCGGTCGTGATCGCGCAAGCCGTCCGACGCCATCTGCTGGCCCGGGGTGGCGAACGGGCCCTTCGCCGCCTCCTTGCAGTCCTACAGCCGGTCACCCTCGTGGCGTTGCTCGCGACCCTGGTGGTGCTCTTTGCGTTTCAAGGCAAGCAGATTGTCGCCCAGCCACTGGTGATCGTCCTGCTGGCCATCCCCATACTCATCCAGGTCTATTTCAATTCCGGGCTCGCGTATCTCCTCAATCGGCTCTTGGGGGAGGCGCATTGTGTCGCGGCGCCTTCAGCACTGATCGGTGCGAGCAATTTCTTCGAGCTCGCGGTTGCCACCGCAATCAGCGTCTTCGGTATCGGTTCTGGTGCTGCTCTCGCAACCGTCGTCGGCGTGCTGGTCGAGGTGCCCGTGATGCTCTCGGTCGTACGGATCGTCAACCGCACGAAAGGATGGTACGAGCGTTCCGGTACGCTGCCATGCACTACCCCTGACCACTCCAACCCGAGCATACATCCAGATCATCAGGAGCGCGCGTGACCCGGCAGATTCTCTTTCTGTGCGTCGCGAACTCCGCCCGCAGCCAGATGGCCGAGGGCCTTGCGCGAGCCATTCTCGGTGAGCACGTCGAGGTGTTGAGCGCCGGGTCGCAACCGACCAAGGTGAACCCGTACGCCATTGAGGCGATGCGCGACTTGGGCATCGACATCTCGGGTCATCGGTCGAAGTCCGTGGATGAGATCGACACCGCGCAGCTGGACCTCGTCGTCACGCTCTGCGCGGATGAGGTCTGTCCGGTTCTACCGGGTGGAACCCGCCGGCTGCACTGGCCCATACCCGATCCTGCCTCATCAGACCCGGCCCTCTCCCCCGAGGAACTGCGACACCGATTCCAGGGCGCCCGCGACCAAATCCGAGCGCGCATCGGCATCCTGGCGGCGCTACTAGATATCCCCGCTGGACCCCGAGCACGGGAATTCCATGCCAGCATCCGGGTCTCGGACCTGCCGCGCAGTACGCGTTTCTATGCATGGCTTCTGGGGACGTGGCCCAAGGAGTGGACGCATCGATACGCCACATTCATTCGCGAGGATCTTCATCTCAATTTCGTGTTGCTGGTCTCCGATGGGAAGCCATTACACCACGACACGCTCTATCACTTCGGCATCGATGTCGGAGACAAAGCAGCCGTAATTGACGCGTTCCATCACGCCCGCCGCTTCGGCGCATCCGTCCTGAAGCCGCCGCGCACGACCTGGAAGGGGACTCCGCTGCATGAACTGTGGCTCGAGGACCCCGATGGCAATCTCGTCGAGATCTACGCCCGATTGACGGATGAGGAACTTTCGCACATGCCGCAGGATCAGGAGCCCATCGATCTCGCGGCGGAGAACACCTGATCGCAGAGGCCACATGCTGGAATACCGCATCACCGCACGCCGCCTCGACGCACACGACAGCGAAGCTACGTGCAAGAACGCGAGTTTGGACCTCGATACGGACCCCCAAGGGCGACCGGATGCGTTCAACCCGGCGGAATTGTTCCTTGCTGCCATTGCCGCCTGCATGATCAAGAACATCGAGCGGGTGGCGCCGCTCCTCAAGCTCGAGATCCGTGGCGTCGAAGTAAGTCTCCATGGGACGCGACAGGACAGCCCGCCCAAGATGACACGGGTCAGCTATGAGCTGATCGTCGATACGGATGCAGATGATCACAAACTCGACCTGCTGCATCAGAATGTGCGCAAGTACGGAACAATCTATAACACCGTTGCCGAAGTCACGCACCTCGAGGGCCGGATTATCCGTCGCTCTAATGCGCGCCCCTGAGGACGATACGCGCAACACTCGCCCATCCCGACGGCACAGAGGCTCCTGCAGTTGCGCCACGGTGGCGGTCTCGCAGGACCGTCGCAGGCGTTGAGGCACCGCAAGCCCTCGCCCGGGCGCTGTAATGCACCTGCGGCTGTCGGCGTAGCCCGTTCCACAGGCGCCTCGGCATGCGATGTGTGTGATTTGCATTCGAATTGCGCAGTGCACTGCGACCTCTACCTATTTGATCACGCCGGAGCGAGCGGGATGATTGCGGCGTGGCGAGCTGCGACGATTCTGGCATTGCGCCAAGCGTCTCGCGACGTGGAGCCATGCCATATATCGTGCAGACCATCCGGAAGGGCTCGAAGGCGCCCGCAGCGCAAAGAAGGCTGTGGGCTTCGGGCTGCGCACACGCGGTGCTTCTTGCCTCGGCGCTGGCACTCTCAGCATGTGCGGTCGGACCCCGCTTCGAGCGCCCGCGTCCTCCGACCGCAGCGGCGTACACGAGCGCGCAAGACACTCCGAGGCTAGCCCCGGGGCACGGTGAGCCACCCCAACTGCTGGTCGCCGGGCGCACGATTCCCGCACAGTGGTGGGGACTGTTTCATTCTCCCGCGCTTGACCATGTGCTGCGCGAGGCACTCGCCGACAGCCCAACGCTCTCGGCCGCACGTGCGACACTCGCGCAGGCGCAGCAGACCGTGCTCGCTGAACGCGGGGCGTACTTTCCCCAGCTGGACATCGGCGCGACGGCCGAGCGCCAGAAGGGTCCGGCGTTCGCCCTCGGGCTGCTCGGGATTCTGCCGGGTTCACATGGTCTACCTACTTTCGACCTCTACTCTCTCGGTCCGACGGTCAGTTATTCGCCGGATGTATTCGGACTGAACCGCCGGGGGGTGGAGGCACGGCGGGCGGGCGCGGAACTCGAGCGGGATCAACTGGCCGCGGCATACCTCGCCATTACGGGCCATGCGGTCGAGGAGGCACTCAATCTGGCGAGGCTTCGCCTGGAGATTAATGCGCTCACGCGGATCGTCTCTGACGACGTGCGGAACCTCGCCCTAGTGCGGCGGAAATTCAGCGTCGGCCGTGCACCCCGTACCGACGTTCTGGCGGCAGAAACACAGCTCGCCAATGACCGCGCGCTACTGCCTTCGCTGCGCCAGCAGGAAGCGATGTCCGAGGACGCACTGGCGATTCTCGCCGGCAAGGCGCCGGGTCAATGGCAGCCGCCCGCCTTCCGCTTGGCAGACTTCCATCTCCCGAGCGCGCTGCCGCTCAGCCTCCCGTCCGCGCTTGTCCGGCAGCGGCCCGACATCCTGGCCGCTGAGCAGGAGGTTCACGTCCGCAGTGCGCAGGTCGGCATCGCGACGGCCCGGATGTACCCGAGCATCGTGTTATCCGCTTCGCTCGCCACCGCTGCATTGCGGCCCGAAGCGCTCTTTGGCTCCTCGAGCGGTGTCTGGGCCGCACTCGGCGGGCTGACGGCCCCAGTCTTTCATGGTGGCACGCTGCGCGCCGAGCGGCGTGCGGCAATGGATGCGCTCACGGCATCCCTCGCTCTCTACCGCCAGACTGTACTCATGGCATTTGGACAGGTCACCGACACGTTGCGCGCGCTCGGCAATGACGCCGAGCTGGCCGCTGCCGAACGTGAAGCGCTCGACACCGCCAGAGCCTCCCTCCAGTTGCAGCGGGTGAGCTACGAGGCGGGCCGCAGCAACGTCCTGCAGCTCCTGGATGCCGAGCGGGCTTACCAGCAGGCCCGGCTCGGCTACGCGCGCGCCACAGCACAACGCTACGCCGACAGCGCGCAGCTGCTCGTCGCGCTGGGCGGCGGTTGGTGGAACAGCCGGGGATTGTGTCCACGCTCGTGCGCCGCGCGAACTGAGTACCCGGCCCACCTCGAAGGAGAGAAGCGCCCATGAAGAAGCGTCGCCTCAGCACCGTTGCGGCAGTCGTGCTCTTGGGTCTTGCCGGTGGCCTCACCTACTGGTGGCTGCACCCCTCGAGCGCAGCAGACACCCTGACGCTCTATGGGAACGTAGACATCTGGGAAGTACATCCGGCGTTCAACGACTCTGGTCCAGTTTCCCAGATGCTCGTAACCGAGGGCACCGCAGTGCGCAAGGGCGAGCTGATCGCACGGATCGACGACACGCGCTACATCGCCCGCCTCGCCGAGGCGAAGCACAAGGCGGCGAACCTCAAGGCGGTGCTGCTCAGGCTGATGCACGGCTCCCGCCCGCAGGAGATTGCACAAGCCCGGGCGACCATGGAGGGCCTGCGGGCAATTTATCTGAATGCGAAGACCAATGACGCGCGCACGCTCAAGCTCATACCGCAAGGCATCGCCTCGATACAGGATCGCGATGATGCTCGCGCCCAACTGCGCTCCGCGCGCGGAAACTACCGAGCCGCACTACAGGCATACAGACTTGCCGCGGTCGGACCGCGGCACGAAGACATCCTCGCGGCGCGCAGCGCCTACCATGCCGCCGTTGCCGCGCAGGCGCTCGCTGCGCGCGAGCTCGCCGACACGAGTCTCTACGCCCCGTCCGATGGCATGGTTGAGGACCGCATTCTCGAGCCCGGCGACATGGCTTCGCCGAGCACGCCCGTGTACACCATCGCGCTGACCTCGCCGTTGTGGGTGCGTGCCTACGCGCCGGAGACAGATCTCGGCAAGATCGAGCTTGGCATGCCCGCGGTGATCACGACGGACAGCTTTCCCGGACAACGCTACCGCGGCTGGGTTGGTTATATCTCGCCAACAGCGGAGTTCACACCCAAGACTGTCGAGACCCCGACGCTGCGCACGCAGCTGGTCTATCAGGTTCGCATCTACGCTTGCGATTCCCGCGGCGAGCTGCGCCTCGGAATGCCGGCGACCGTGACCATCGAGCTCACGCGTCATGTCGGGGCAGCCGACGGCGCCCCCGCCACGGCACCGTCATGCGGAGAACTGCATGCCCGCGGCGGATGAGTCGCCAGCTGCACTGCGGCTCGAGAAGGTTTCCCACGCGTTCATCAGCGCGGGTCGAACCACCACCGCCCTCAAAGAGGTCACGGCAGATGCGGCGCGCGGCACCGTAACAGGCCTCATCGGTCCTGATGGAGCGGGAAAGACCACGCTCATGCGGCTTGCGGCAGGACTGCTGAAATTGCAGCGCGGTCGAATCGAGGTGCTCGGCATCGATGTGGCCCGAAGCCCGGATGAGGCGCGGTCCCGCATCGGCTACATGCCGCAACGATTTGGTCTCTACGAAGACCTCACCGTACGCGAGAACCTGGATCTCTACGCGAAGGTTCAGAACGTTCCGGCGGCGGAACGCCAGGCGCGGAGCGGCAAGCTGTTGCACATGACCGGTCTTGGACCGTTCCTGGGGCGGCTCGCCGGCCGGCTTTCGGGGGGCATGAAGCAGAAGCTGGGCCTCGCGTGCACGCTCGTGCGCATACCCGAACTGCTGCTGCTCGATGAGCCCACCGTCGGCGTCGACCCCGTCTCGCGGCGCGAGCTCTGGGCGATCATCGATCAGTTGGTCCGCACGGAGCAGTTGACGGTGATGGTCAGCACCGCCTACCTGGATGAGGCCGAGCGTTGCCAGCGAGTGCTGCTGCTGCATGAGGGGCATCTCGTCGCCACCACCGACCCGGCCAGCTTTGCTGCGAGAACCAGCGGGCGCAGCTTTCACGTGTCGGCCGAAGCCATCAGCAAGCGGCAACTCCAGGAGCAGCTGAGCCGCACACCCGGGGTGCTCGACGCCACTATCCAGGGGTCATTCGTGCGGATCGTGACGGAGCCGGATGGACAACCCCTACCGAAGGCGCTGCCGCCCCGAGGGACGCCGCTGCACATCGTTGCGGTACCCCCCCCGCTTCGAGGACAGCTTCGTCGCAGAGATCAGGTCGACTCCCGCATCTGCTGCGGCCACGGCACAGGACGGCGCACGCGAGGAGATCCCGGGAACGGACGATGTGAGCGACACCCACCCACCTCACCGGCAGGGAGAATCGGCTGCCGACGGGCCGATCATCCTCGCCGATCGGCTGACGCGCCGTTTCGGAGACTTCGTTGCCGTCGATGCGATTTCGTTCGAGGTACGCCGTGGGGAGATCTTCGGCCTGCTGGGTGCCAACGGCGCGGGCAAGTCGACGACCTTCCGGATGCTCTGTGGCCTGCTACCTGCCTCGGACGGCACTTTGCGCGTGGCCGGGTACGATCTGCGCCACGCGGCAGCCTCCGCGCGTGGCCGTATCGGCTACATGGCGCAGAAGTTCTCGCTCTACGGTGACCTCTCGGTCGCTGAGAACCTGCGCTTCTTCGCAAGCGCCTACCGCCTGCGCGATGCGCATCGCCGCGCACGCATCGCCTGGGCGCTCGAGGAGTTCGTGCTCGGCCCGTACGTCGATGTGGTCAGCCGCGATCTGCCGCTCGGCTACAAGCAGCGGCTCGCGCTCGCCTGCGCCCTGATGCACGAGCCGGAGATTCTCTTTCTCGACGAGCCCACCTCGGGCGTCGACCCCCTCGCGCGCCGCGAGTTTTGGCGGCGGATCAACTCGCTCGCCGAGTCGGGGGTCACGATATTGGTGACCACGCATTTCATGGAGGAGGCCGAGTACTGCGACCGCCTCGCCATCCTGGCGCAAGGCACAGTGCTCGCCTCGGGCGACCCGGAGAGTCTGAAAGAGCACGCCCGCACCGCGCAGCACCCGCAGCCGACCATGGAAGACGCATTCATCGCTCTGCTGGAGGCGGCCGCAGAGCCGAAGGTCGCATGAGGGAGTCCGTCGAGCGTCTCGCCGGACTGCTGCGCAAGGAGGCGCTGCAGATCGTGCGTGACCCCTCCGCGCTCGCGATCGCATTTCTGCTGCCCGCGATCCTGCTGGTGATCTTCGGCTACGGCGTCACGCTCGACCCGCACCACGTTCCTCTCGCGGTGGTCATCGAGCAGCCGGACGCGATCACCCGGAGCTTCGTGTCCGGACTCGGCGGCACACCCTATTTCACGACGGAGACGTTCAATACGATTCAGGCCGCGGACCGCGCCTTCGATGCGCGCGAAGTGAGTGGCATCATCTGGCTACGCGCGAACTTCACGCGCCAGCTCACCTCGCGGGGTGATGCGCCGATTGGCGTCATCGTTAACGGAGTCGATGCGAATACTGCGCGCCTCATCGAGGGCTACCTGCAGCAGACCTGGGCGACTTGGCTCGCAGCGCGCAGCCGAGCGCAGGGAAGGAGCGCCGGGCTGCCCATCGAAGTCCAGCCGCGGGTACGTTTCAATCCCGCCGTGAGCAGCCGCGACTACCTGGTCCCCGGACTGATCGCCATCGTCATGACCCTCACCGGGGCGCTGCTCACCGCCCTCGTCATTGCACGAGAGTGGGAGCGTGGCACGCTGGAGGCGCTCATGGTGACGCGAGCGACCATTCGGGAGATCCTGCTCGCCAAGCTGTTGCCCTACTTCGTGCTCGGGATGGGCGGCATGCTCGCGACGCTCGTGCTCGCCGTGACGCTGTTCGGAGTGCCGTTCCGCGGCTCGCTCCTGGTGCTGACCGCAGCATCAGCCCTGTTCCTGCTCGCCGCCCTCGGGATGGGACTTCTCATCTCGAGCGTCGCCCGCAACCAATTCGTTGCGGGGCAGATTGCCGTCATCGTGACCTTCCTGCCGGCGTTCATCCTGTCGGGCTTCGTATTCGACATCGGCAGCATGCCCTGGGCGATCCGGCTGATCACGCATATCGTCGCCGCCCGCTATTTCGTGGCAATCCTGCAGAGTGAGTTTCTGGCCGGTGACGTCTGGTCCGTGATCCTGCCGAATGCATTCGCTCTTTTGATCATGGCCCTGATTTTTCTCGGCGCCGCACGCCTCGGCGCACGCAAGCGACTGGACTGACGCTCATGTGGCGAGCCGTATTCGCGCTCATCGTCAAGGAATTGCTCGCGGTCCTGAAGGATCCCAAGAGCCGGATGGTGCTGGTGGTTCCGCCGCTGCTTCAGCTCATCGTGTTCGGCTACGCCGCGACATTCGATCTAAACCGCGTGCCTATTGCGGTCTATGACCAGGATCACAGCCAGGCCTCGCGCGATCTCATCGCCCAATTCCTGGGATCCCGTATCTTCGAGCAGGTTGCCTCCCTGAAGAGCGCGCGTCAGATCAATCCGCTGATCGACTCGCGCAAAGTAGAC
>JAPTUI010000630.1 GCA_028067895.1 Pseudomonadota bacterium
ATGGATGCCGGTGATGAGAGTCACAGTAGAGCCAAGGTAATTTGGAAAGATATCGTTGAATCAGGAGATAGGCTTATATGTAATAATTATGTCCTTCTGGAAACGTATTCTTTGATTCAGCACCGTTTTGGCATGGAAGCGGTGAGTACTTTTCATTCGAAGGTTCAGCCTTGTTTGGAAGTAATCTGGATAGACGAACTACTTCACAAAGAAGCTGTTAATAGCATGGTAATCGCAGGGCGGCGAAAATTAAGTTTGGTCGACTGCACCAGTTTTCTTTCCATGAGGAAGCTGGGCATCCAAACTGCCTTTACTTTTGATAAACATTTTCAAGAACACGGATTCACTTGCCTATAGTATCAACCCTTAGAGACGTAGCAAGAAAAAAGACAAGCATCCAGAAAAATATTTCCATCGTATACCTGATTTTTCAGGTACCTGGGGGGGTGGGGTAATTCAGCTGTCCGATTACCCCATCCGCGTTACAGAAGGCGTTTTCACAGCACGATGTCAGACAGATTGTCAACTCCATGACTAAGTCTCCAATAGATACCCGTGGCCAGTTTTTTGGGTACCGAGTAAACGCTTGAGCCGGCAAACGTGCTCCCCTCCATCTTAAGCCTCATGGCGCAACTGGATCAAGTTCTCCCGGGTCGCCAGAGGCATATTCAGCCGCGTAACATGGAAAGTTAGCCTCAATGGTGCCATCACGGCCAGTTCGTGGTCTGCCAAGCCACTGGCTGGATAAGGAATGCCGACCCGCGCCCAGGAACCCGGCTCTTCATCCATACTACCCAGTCACCTTTCCCTGCTTCATGCTGTCCACGATATGCCAATGCTAATTTATAACCAAACTGCCTCTCAGGTCCCTAAGGCTCTGACACCTTTGTTCCACCAGGTAGTTTCGTAACCCCTGAATGATCTCCGGCATGGCATTAGGGCGAAAGAAGTTGGCGGTGCCCACCTGAATGGCTGTGGCTCCAGCGATGATAAACTCCAAGGCGTCAGTTGCCGTAGTTATTCCGCCAACCCCGATTACCGGTATGCGGACAGCTTGTGCCACCTGCCAAACCATGCGCACCGCCAGCGGTTTGATGGCCGGTCCAGTGATGCCGCCGGTAACGTTTCCCAGTTTGGGGCGACGGGTTTGCACATCGATGGCCATACCCAACGGGGCGTTGATAAGCGACACAGCGTCGGCTCCGGCCTCCTCGGCGCTGAGCGCGATGCGGACAATATCGGTGACGTTGGGAGTCAGCTTGCAAATAACCGGATAGCGGCTGACGGACTTCACCGCGGCTACGATCCCGTAAACTATCGAGGGATCGATTCCAAAGGTCATACCCCCGTTCCGGACGTTAGGACAAGACACGTTCAATTCCAGGGCGGAGATGCCCTCGCCTTCGTTCAGGCGTTCGGTCAGAACCACGAATTCATCTACGCTTTCCCCGGCTACGTTGACGATTACCGGCACCCGAAATTGGTGCAAGTAGGGCAGTTTTTCCCGTAAGAAGCATTCGACGCCCACGTTCTGCAGACCACAGGAACTGAGGATGCCGCCCGCCACTTCCACCATCCGGGGAGGCGGATTGCCCGGCCGCGGGTGCAACGTGACGGCCTTAACCACGATACCGCCCAATTCTTCAAGGTCAACCAGGGAGGCGTATTCCTCACCGTAGCCGAAAGTACCGGACGCCGTCAGCACCGGGTTGGCCAATCTTAATCCCGCGATTTCCACGCTGAGGTCAACCACGGATTGGAGGTTGTTCCCGGTTGTCGCTTCAGTCACCCCAGACCACCTCCTCCGCGCGGAAAACCGGTCCGTCCTTGCAGACCAATCTATACTCGACCTCTTGGCCTTGTTTCCCTGCCCCGTTGGCAGTCCACGTCTCGCACACACAAGATTGGCAAGCCCCAATCCCGCAGGCCATGTGCTCCTCTAAGGAAACCTGGCAGGCCAGACCCTCCGCGGCGGCAAAACTCGCTATCCGCCGCAGGAAGGGACGGGGACCGCAGGCATATACGGCCCAGTGCGCCTCATCACCTGGTTCCCGGTGCCGCTCTTCCGCCACCCGCTGGTGTTCCTCAGCCTGTTTCTGGCCGTGCTGGTGGTGCTGGCGATTTCGCTGGTGATCATGTGGCTCGCCGAACCGCTGATGAGCGTGATCGGTGTAACGGGCGTCAACGTCGCCGGACGGCTGTTCGGCGTGGTGCTCGGGGCGCTCGCCGTGCAGTTCGTGGTCGACGGCCTGCGCACCGTCTTCCTGCTGCACACAGGCTGATTCGCCGCACCAGCGGCGCGCCGGCGCGCGCTCAGAGCCGCGCGAAGGTCAGGTCCCACACCCCATGCCCGAGCCGCTCGCCGCGGCGCTCGAAGCGCGTCGCGGCCCGCTCCTCGGGACGGGCCACGAACATGCCCGTCGGCGAGAGGTTGCGCAGCCGCGCCTCGGCGCTGAGCACGGCGAGCATCTCCTCGGCGTAGGCTGACCAGTCGGTGGCCAAATGCACCCGGCCACCGGGCATGAGGCGCTCGGCGAGCAGCGCGACGAACGGGGGCTGGATCAAGCGCCGCTTGTGGTGCCGCTTCTTCGGCCAGGGGTCCGGGAAGAGCACCAGAATCTCATCGAGGCACGCCGGCGGCAGGTGCCGTTCGAGCACTTCGACCGCATCGTGACAGATCACCCGCACGTTACCGAGTGAGCGTTCCTCGAGCGCCAGCAGCACCCGGCCGACGCCGGGCCGGTGCACCTCGATGCCCAGATAGTCACGTTCCGGATGCGCCGCCGCGAGCGCCAGCAGGTTCTCCCCATTGCCGAACCCGACTTCGGCCGTGCGCGATGCGCAGCGACCGAACAGGGCATCCAGATCGAGCAGCCCCTGCGGCTCCAAGCCGTACTTCGGCCACAGTGTCTCGAGCGCACGCTCCTGCGCGGGCGTGATGCGCCCGGCGCGGGTCACGAAAGAACGGATGGCGCGCGGGTGGTCGCTGGCGTTCAACCGCAGCGCCGTCAGCTGACGGTAGGCAGGCCCAGCGCCTTCCACGCCGCGATGCCGCCGGCCATGTGCGCAGCCGGCTGACCGGTCGCCTTGCGCAGCCGCGCGGCGGTGAGCGAACGGCCACCTGCCGCACAGTGGAACACCACTGCGCGTGCGCCGTCGGCCGGCAGGTGCGCCGCATCAAAGGTCGAAAGCGGATACAGCAGCGCACCAGGGATACGCTCCTGGGCGTACTCGTCCGGTTCGCGCACGTCGATCAACAGGATCCGGCCCTCATCGAGCAGGCCCTGCACGTCCTGGGGTACATACTCGATGACCCCGTCTGTCGTCACTCGGTTCATGGGACGCGATTCTAGCCGGTCCGCGCGCCCGGGTCTCGGCCGCCGAGCGGCGGCAGCTGCTCGTACACGAGCGCCTCGGCCAGTGCGGCATCGGTCGCGCCTTCGGCGGTGCGCTCACGCTCGAGCCGCTCGAGAATCCCCGCCTGGACTTGCCCACGGCGCAGAGCTTCCAGATACGAGATTTCCGGATGGAACATGACCATCGAGTAGCGCGGAATGAAGCGCGCGGGGAAACGCTGCTCGAGCTCGAAGGCGAGGCGCTTGAGGCGTTGGAAGTTCACATCGCGCACCTGGTCACGCATCTCCAGGTAGTTCTCGAGCGCCATGCGCGCGATCGCCTCGGTGCTCGGACGGCGGATCTGCTCGAAGCGAGCATACGTCTGCGCCCAGTCCCCGCCGGCCTCGAGCAGCTCATCGAGCAGCGCGCAATCCTCGAAACCAGCGTTCATGCCCTGGCCATGGAACGGCACGATGGCATGCGCGGCATCCCCGAGCAGCAGCACCTGCCCGCCGAGGTGCCAGCCGCGCGCGTGCACGGTGGCGAGCTGTCCCTGGGGATTGCGGCGAAAATCTGCGCACAGGCCGGCGTGATGGGCGGCGAGATCGGGAAACTGCTCGGCAAAGAATCGCGCGAGCGCCGCCTCGTCGCGCAGCGCCGCAAAACTCGCCGCACCGGTGCGCGGCAGAAACAGCGTCAGCGTGAAGGTCCCGTCGGGGTTTGGCAGCGCGATCAGCATGAACCCGCCGCGCGGCCAGATGTGCAGCGCGCCCGGGTCGAGCTCATGGGCGCCCCCGGGCAGCGCCGGCAGCGTCATTTCCTTGTAGTCGTGCCCGAGCGGCTCGATCTGCACGCGGCAGGCCCCAGCGCGCTCGAGACTCTCGCGCACCGGTGAGCCGGCCCCGTCGGCTGCAATCGCGGTCTCGCACTCCAGGTCGAACTCGCGGCTCGAGCGCTCGTCCACGCAGCGCAGCGTCTGTCCTTGCAGACCGAGACAGCGATGCTCGAAGCGCACACTCACGCCGGCCTGCTCGGCCGCCTCGATGAGGACTCGATTCAGGGCGGCGCGCCCCACGGAGTAGATGACTTCCTGCGGTCGCTGGCCATACCGCTGCAGGAGCGGTGCGGCCGATAACTCATGCACCATGCGCCCGCGCATCGGCAACAGGAGCGGTTCGACCTGCGCCAGCACCCCGGCGCGCTCCAACGGGCGCATGCCGCGCGCGGCCAGCGCCAGATTGATCGAGCGGCCGCCGTCAACGGCACTGCGGCGCGGATCGGGCCGGCGCTCGAGCAGCGTAACGGCAAACCCTCGCCGCGCCAGCAGCAGCCCCAGCAGCGGGCCCGTCAGGCCCGCGCCGATGACGGCGACGGCACGTCCCCCCGCAGCGCTCATGCCGCGCGCAGCGCCTCGGCGAGGCGCATCACGAACGTGAACACATCGGCGAAACTGTTGTAGAGAGGCGCGGGTGCAGCGCGGATGATGTCCGGCTCACGCCAGTCGCAGATCGCTCCATGTGCCGTGAGCCACCGGAAGATGCGCTTGGAGCGCGCCGGATCGGTGCCGATGCGCAAGGACAGCTGCGCACCGTGCGCGGCCGGTTCGCGGGGCGTGATGATGCGCACCTGCGGGGCGTGCTCGGCAAGAAGCTCGGTAAAAAACCGGCTCAGGGCAAGCGACTTCTCGCGCAGGCGCTCACTGCCGGCCTCGCGGAACAGCCCAAGCGAGGCGATGAGCGGCGCCGCCCCGAATACCGACTGGTTGCTGAGCTGGAACCCGGCGGCGCCGTGCGCAGCCCGGAATGCCTGCGGCATCTGGAAGCGGGTCTGCAGCTCGTGCCCCCACCAGCCGGCGAGCCGCAGCCGGTCCGTATCGAAGTGCCGCCGGTGCACGAAGCAGCCGGCGACCGCGCCGGGGCCGGCATTGAGATATTTGTAACTGCACCAGACCGCGAAGTCCGCGTCGAGCTCGCGCAGCGGCAGGGGCAGGTTGCCGACCGAATGCGCCAGGTCGACGCCGAACAGCGCCCCGGCGGCGCGCGCCGCGTGCGCCACCCGTCCGAGGTCGAAGGCCTGCCCCGTGAGGTATTGCACGCCCGGCCAGAGCACGAGCGCGATCTCCTCACCACGCCGCGCGAGCAGCGCCTCGATGTCCTCCTCGCGCACGCACTCCTGCCCGTCCTGCGGGCCAATCTCGATGAGCGTCTCAGCCGGCTCCAGTCCATGCCACTGCAGGTGCGTTGCGGCGGCGTAGCGATCCGATGGAAAGGCGCCCGCTTCGATCACGATGCAGCGACGGCGTCCCGCGGGGCGAAAAAAGCTCGCCAGCATCAACTGCAGGTTGACGCTGAGGGAGTTCATGATCGCGACTTCCTCGGTGCGACAGCCGAGCAGCTGCGCAGTCGGCGCCGCAAGCGCATCGTGATAGGTGATCCACGGCCGCTCGCCCTGCTCGTGGCCGAGCACGGCGAGTCGTGCCCAGTCATCCAGGGCGGCAGCCATGTCGGCGCGTGCCGCGAGCGGCATCAACCCCAGGGAGTGTCCGCACAGGTAGATCGCCGGTGCACCGTCGGGCAGTCGCGGCAGCGCGAACCGCGCGCGCAACGCATGCAGCGGATCCGCCTCGTCGCGCTGCTGTGCATCTTGCAGAGTCAGCACCATCAGCCGATCGCCTCGCCCGCAGCCTCGGCTCCGCTGCGGTGCTCCGTCGGTCCGCGTTTCAACAGCAGCAAAATGGGCGAAATCACCAACACGAACAGCATCAAGGCGCGGAAGACGTCTTCGAAGGACATCATCAATGCTTGTCGCTGCATCATCGCGTAGATCTCGCCTATCGCCATATGCACCGCCGCGGCGGGTGCCGCACCCCGGGTGGCAAACGCATGCGAGAGCGTCCTGACTGCGTGTTCATAAATCGGATTGAGCGGCTGCAAACCACTCACCATGCGCACTTGATGAAACTGCTCGCGGCGCGCCAGCAGCGCCTGCACCATGGCGATGCCGATGCTGCCCCCGAGGTTGCGACCGACGCCGATCATCGCCGCGGCGTTGCCCGTACGGTCCGGCGGTACGCCGACATAAGCCGCACTGATCAGCGGCACGAACAGGAACGGAATGCCGCCGGACTGCCAGGCACGCGCGTAGGCGATCTGCGCGAAGGTCACCGACAGCGTGAAGTGGGACATCATGTAGAGCGATATCGCAATCACGCCAAAGGCCGCGGCCATGAGCGTTCGGGGCCGGAAGCGGCCGGTGAGCATGCCGGCCAGCGGCATCGTCACCAGGGTGATCATGCCGCCCAGCGTGAGCGCAAGCCCTGCCTGTGTCGCGGTATAGCCGAGCACCTGCTGCGTGAACTGCGGCACGAACTGCGTGGTGCCGAACAGGATCACGCCGATGACCATGATGATCAGCGTGCCGACCGCGAAATTGCGGTGCTTGAACAGCCGCATCTCGAGCAGCGGCTCGCGCGCAAACAGTTCCCAGAGAACGAACGAAACGATGCACACCCCGGAAATCAGTGCCGAGATGCGGATCGTCGGAGAGGAGAACCAGCCGTCCTGCACGCCTCGGTCGGTCATTACCTCGAGGAATCCGAGCCCGAGTGCGATCAGCAGCGCACCCAGCAGGTCGAAGCGGATGCCCCGCGCCCAGCGCGCGAGCCGCTCCTCGACCAGCAGTTTCGGCTCATCGACGAATGCCTCCACGAGCGACAGCGAGAGCAGCCCGACCGGCACGTTGATGAGGAAGATCCAGTGCCACGAATACCGGTCGGTGATCAGACCGCCGAGCAGCGGCCCGAGCATCGGGGCGAGGATAACGGTGAAGCCGTACACCGACATGGCCTTGCCGCGCGAGGCCGGCGGGAACGTGTCGATGAGCATCGCCTGCGTCACCGGAGCCAGCCCGCCACCGCCGATGCCTTGCGCGACGCGCGCGGCGATCAGAAACGTGAGCGACGGGGCGAGCCCGCAGCACAGTGAGGAAATCGTGAACAGCGCGACGCTCGCCATGTAGTAGCGCTTGCGGCCGAACACGTTCGACAGCCAGCTGCTCATCGGAATGACCACCGCGTTGGCGATCAGGTAGCTGGTGAGCACCCAGGTCGCCTGATCGTAGCTTGCCGCCATGGAGCCGGCGATGTGGCGCAGCGACACGTTGGCAATGGCGGTGTCGAGCACCTCCATGAACGCGGAAATCGAGATGATGGTGGCGATCAACCACGGACTGTGCCGCCCGGCCGCCGACCGGGCCGGCGTCCAGACGTGTGTGGCTCTGCCCCCGGGGCCGGGTGCAGGCATGTCAGTTGATCCTGATGTCCGGCTCGACCGACATGCCGGGACCGAGCACGCAGTGCGGTGGCAGCGCGTCGAAGTCGATGCGCACCGGCACGCGCTGCACGATCTTGACGTAGTTGCCGGTGGCGTTCTGCGGCGGCAGCAGGTCGAATGCCTCGCCCGAGCCGCGCTGGATCGAGGCGACGTGCCCGCGCACCTTGGCATTCGGACAGGCATCGATGTTGATGCTGACCCGCTGACCGGGGTGAATCAGATCCAGGTCCGTCTCTTTGAAGTTGGCCGTGACCCACAGCTGCTGTGGGACGATCGCCATGAGCTCCTGGCCCGGGCCGACGTAATTGCCGACCGCGACGGACTTCTTGGTGACATGGCCCGCCTGCGCGGCGCGCACGGTGGTGTAGCTCAGATCGAGTCGGGTGGCTTTCACCTCGGCACGCGCGCTGGCCACTCGGGCCACGGCACCGGCGAGTGCGGCCCGCGCCGCCAGGATTTGCGCTTTCGCGCCGCTCACGCGTTTCAGGGCGGCTCGCGCCTCGGCGCTGGCGCTGCGCGCGGCGGTGAGCACTTGGTCCATCTGGGTCCGGGCCACCGCTTTGGCGTTGCGCCGATGCAGGAAGCGGTAGCGCTTCAGATCGGCTCGGGCGTTGGCGGCCTGGGCGGCTGCGCTGACGTACGCGGCCTGTGCCTGCTGCACGGCGGCCTGCGCCACCACGATATTGGCGCGCGCCTGGGCAAGTCCCGTCTTGGCGAGCTGTTCGGCCGCGAGCGACTGCTGCAGCGCAACCTGATAGGGCGTCGGGTCGATTTGCGCCACCACTTCGCCGGCGACGACCCGCTCGTTGTCGGTCACGGGCACCGCGATGATCTGTCCGGCCACGCGGGGAGCAACGGCCACGACGCGGGTATCAATGAACGCATCATCGGTGGTGAGGAAGTGACTCTCATACCACCACGCGAAGATGCCCACGATCACGATCACCGCGAGCACCACGATGCCGGCGATCATGAAGGTGGCGCGACGGCCCGGGCGCGGCGGCGCAGAAGGCTGTGCGGGGGTTCCCGGACTGCCCGTATGCGCACTTGGCGCCGCCGGTGCAGCCGAGTCTTCGGGCCGTGCATCGCGGCCGGAGGAGGTGTTCGTCGAATCCATGGCGATAGAGCATATCTTACGTTCATTGCCGCTCGTTTGTCCTGCCGCTGCCGCAGGCTGGACATTTCTTGACTTTGCGACGCAGAGTACTTGACGAATGCGGGACTGCCGACTACAGTTCTGCTTCCATCCGTTTTGGCCAGACCCTCCCCCCGATGCGATCGAACTCCCCGGTGGCCATGGACAGCCACGCGCTCGGAACGCTGAACTACATCCGCGCCTCGATCGAAGCGGCCGGCGCCTTTGCTGTGCCGGGCACGGCCGGGGTCGCGATGGGGCTGGTGGGGCTCGCCGCAGCGGGACTGGCATCACTGCCACAACTCGCCCCGCACTGGCTGCCGATCTGGCTGCTGGCGAGCGTGCTCGGTGCGGGCCTCGGGGTCGTCCTGATCGCGCGTCACCGCTCCGGCACGGGGCTGCCACTGTACCGTGGGCCGGCGCGACGCTTCGTGCTGTGCCTGGCGCCGGCGCTGCTCACCGGCGGAGTGCTGACCGCGGTGCTGTACCGTGCGGGAGAAATCCGGCTAATTCCGGGCACCTGGCTGCTGCTTTACGGCAGCGCGGTCCTGTCAGCCACACTGGTCACCGCCTCGACGATGATGCGCCTGATCGGCACCATGGGTGCTCTGTTCGTCCTGCTTGGCGTGCTCGCCTATGCGCTGCCCCCGGGATGGCACAACGTGGTACTTGGCGGCGGCTTCGGGCTGCTGCACTTGGTGTTCGGACTGCTGATCGGCCGCCTGGATGCGCGCGCGGAGGCCGCCGCGTGAAGTCGAACACCCGCCGCAGCGAGGCGCCCCTGAGCGGGCCGGCCCCGGAAAGCAGCGCGCCGCACGCGGCCACCACTGCGGCCGAGACGAAATTCGACCGCCTCGTGTACGAGCGCGTCCGGCTCGGGATCATGAGCGCACTGGCGGTCAACGAGCAGTTGACCTTCAATGAACTGAAGGCGCTGTTCGATGTGAGCGACGGCAATTTGAGTGCGCACGCGCGCAAGCTCGAGGAAGCCGGCTACATCGAGTGTGAGAAGTCGTTCGCGGGTCGGCGGCCGAAATCCGAGTATCGGCTCACGCCGGCAGGCCGCCACGCGCTGTACCGTTATCTCGATCACATCGAAGCGGTGATCAAGGCCACGAGACGCTCATGAGCGCTACGGGAAAATTTCACGTCGCCATCATCATGGACGGCAACGGCCGCTGGGCTCAGCGACGCGGCCTGCCGCGCAGCGCCGGACACGTGCAGGGCGCGAAAATGGTGCGCCGCGTCGTCGAGGCGAGCGCCCGCGCCGGCATCCGCACTCTGACGCTGTACGCGTTCTCCTCGGACAACTGGGGTCGGCCGAGCCCCGAAGTCGAGTCACTGCTGCGGCTGCTGCAGTGTTATCTGGCGAGCGAAACCCGCCGCTGCCTGCGCAACTCGGTGCGCATCAATGTGATCGGCCGCCGTGACCGGCTGCCCACCAGCCTGGTGCGGGCCATCGAAACCAGCGAGCAGCTGACCGCGCACTGCACGCGCATGCGGCTGCGCATCGCGGTCGATTATTCGTCCCGGCACAGCATTCTTGAGGCGGCACGGCGCGCCACCACCGGCGGACTCAGCGCCGAGGCATTCGAGGCGCTGCTCGCCGAAGTCGATCATTCCGCTGGGGAAGCCGGCCCGGTGGATCTGCTGATCCGCACCGGCGGCGATCAGCGGCTGTCGGACTTCCTGCTCTGGGACTGCGCGTACGCGGAACTCTATTTCACCGATGCGCTCTGGCCGGAATTCGGTGAAACCGGGTTGCACGTGGCGCTCGAGGACTTCGGCGGGCGGCAACGGCGCTTCGGCAAGGTTCTCGCCGAATCGGCTTGAGCGGAATCTAGACGGCTGCGAATTCGCGCGCCGCGGAGGACCAGTCCGGGGCGCTCGCGAGCGCCTCAGGCACCTCCTCAGCGCTCGACACGATCTGCCACATGGCCAGGTGTCGTTCGTCCATGAAGCGTTCCCGTACCGCCGCCTCGAGCAATATGCGCAGCGGCTCGAAGTAGTTCCGGGTATTTACCAGCACGATCGGCCCAAGAAAGAGGCCGAGTCGCTTCAGCGTCAGCGCCTCGAGCAGCTCCTCGAATGTGCCGCTGCCGCCCGGCAGTGCGATCGCCGCGTGGGCGCCGGACAGCATCAGGTGCTTACGGGTGCGCATATCCTCGACCACCTTCAGCTCGCTGAGGCTCGGATGCCCCCACTCCAGGTCCGCCATGAATCGGGGCAGGATGCCCACCACGCGGCCGCCGCGCCCGAGCGCGCCGTCCGCGAGAGAGCCCATCGAGCCGCGGGCACCGCCTCCGTAGATGATGGCAATGCCCTGCTCCGCCAAGACCTCGCCCAGCCGGAATGCCGCCTGCCGGTATTCGGGATCAGCGCTGCGGCTGGACGCACAGTAGACGCACACGGTGCGCTCGAATGAACGCTCGGCTGTGACGCTCACGGCCGCCCCTGAAACGGGTCACGATGGATGCGGGTCATACGCGGACCCTAGCAGAATGATGGGGAATCTTCTGCACCGCCCGGGACCGCCACGCGCAGCGGCCAGACTTCGCACCGCCCTCACCCGCGAGCGCGCGGATCGCCACCCAAGCACGACACTGCACTTCCCCACCCACGATTGCCAGAGAGCCCCGCCATTCCGTAAGATCACGTCCCCTGCGCGGGTGTAGTTCAATGGTAGAACTGCAGCTTCCCAAGCTGCTAACGTGGGTTCGATTCCCATCACCCGCTCCATTCCCTAGGCAACGCTAAGCAAGCTGCGGCAACAGCAGTGACGGCAAATAGCTGATCGCTTAACAAAATTCGTGGGATCTGGACGGCGAGCCCGTCCGGGGTAATTGCCATTGCTTGCCCCCTCGTTGTCCCGGCATTCGCCCGTAGCGCCGCGCTCGAGCTCCGTCTCCATCTCCATCTCCAAGTGCGAATCAGAGGCAACGAGTCAAATGGGTCAATTCGTGATCAACCGATTGCTCGCCACTGAAACGGAACTTCCGCAGCCGGCCATCTCCGGTCATTTGGACCTTTCTTGCTCCTTCCGGTTTGCAGACATTCGAACGTGCATGGGTCGCCGCCGTCCCCGCTCCGCGGCATGATCTGAATTGCGCCCCATCATTGGTGCGCATATCCTATGCGCATTACTCTTGTGGATGCCAGGGTGCCAGCCAAAAAAGCGGTCAATTTGTCGGTTCCTGCCGAGCTGCTCGATGCAGCGCGGGCGGAGGACATTAACCTCTCGGCGACGCTGGAGACTGCGTTGGCTGAGCAGCTCCGGATTCGTAGACGCGAAAAATGGATCGTGGAAAACTCCGGAGCTATCGCGGCCTACAATCGCGAGATTGACGAGCGCGGCTCATTCGGCGACAAAGTCCGCAGCTTTTGATGCCGCAGTTCGCCGTCTACAAGAACCGAAACGCTGCGACTAGAGCGCGCTTCCCACTGCTGCTCGATGTCCAGTCGGACCTGCTTGAGCCACTGTCGACGCGCGTCGTCGTGCCGTTGAGCTCTGTTGCCGCTGCACGGGATGTCGTCATGAAGCAGCTCGCTCCAGTTCTTACGATCGATGGTAAGCAGTACGTCATGCTCACCCCGCAGTTGGCTGGCATTTCCACGCGCGAGTTGGGTCAGCCGATCGGGAGTGTAGTTGACGAGCGCGCCACCATCATCGCCGCGCTCGATCTCTTGATCACAGGGATTTGATAACTGCTTGTGGCCAAAAGCCGCCGTTCCACCTGACCGGAAGGGTCTTGGGCGGTCCTCGATAAGGCCTAACGATCAGAGCGAACGACCGTCTATGACCTCGATTTCCAAACCATAGACATCGATGTTCTCGACGCATCCTAGGTTTATTCGGTAGTACCCTGGCCTAGCTGGGCCGACGTAGTCTGGCGGAACCGAAGCTACGGTGGTGAAGGGGCAGACACCACATGTCCGGCAGAAATAGTGGTTCACGTCTTTATCACCGAATTGGTATAGCGCCAAAGAAGACATCCCTTCGATTCGTTCGATATTCTCTGGGGAAATATAGGACAGGGAATTTACGATGCCTTTGCGGGAGCAGATTGAACAGTTGCACCTGCGGCCTTTCGTAATTATTTCGCTACTGAATCTGAAGCGTACTGCGCCGCAGTGACAGCTGGCTCGGTACATGATCGTCTTTGTCATTTGTGGTTACTACCATGGCGATGATCACATGACAGTCTGTAAGCGCGAGCGACGCGATAGATCCCTCGATGCGGCTGGTCTGGTGAAGCGCAGGCACTTCTGGAGTTGTATCACAGTTTAACTTCCCGAAAGCTGCCAGTCGCGAACGGCTGCAACGGGTCGATCTGAAACTTCCCTGTCATGCGTGGGATTGCTGGGAACTACCGCAACGGAGCGAAGGGCGCCATCTCGGGGGCGATCCGCGGGTGGGTCGACGTCGATAGAGGCGAAGTGGGAATGGAGGAATTGGCCCAAGTTGTTCAGAGCGCGCCGTGATCTTCAAGATCACTCCTCAGGCTGGCAAACGTCTTCCCAGCCCACGCAGGCTACAGAATTCTCAACGTAGTAACCCGCCGAAGACCTCGATTACCCGGCGACCATCGATGATCCCAGGGATGATGGTAGGACGGTACTGGCCGCCATCTCTGCGCGGCTAAACGGTATCGTAGAAAGAGGAGATCTCGTATTGTATAAAGTGGTTTAATGGTAGTGTATAGGCCGGCTGTATGG
>JAPTUI010000542.1 GCA_028067895.1 Pseudomonadota bacterium
GCTCGTCGACGCGCACGAGGCGGCAGTATGTGATGCGCTCTCATACCTCGAACGCGAGCTCGTGGGCTACCGCGAAACGCACAGGGGCGAAGCAGTGCACGTTCCAAGTAACAGGGCTGTCGCAGCCCTTTTCAGGCACGAGGTGTCGCGAGGTCTCGACCCGCAGCTCCACACCCATGCTGTCCTGATCAACGCAGTGCAGCGGGCGGATGGCGACTGGCGGTGCCTTGATGCGCGGCAGCTATACGCCGAGCAGATGACCGTCGGAGCCGTGTACCGCGCATCGCTCGCCGGGCGCGCGCGCGAACTCGGCTACGAGATCCGAGTCGAGCATTCGGATGGCCGCTTCGAGCTGGCACATATCACTCGCGCACAGGTGGAGGCATTCAGCACTCGACGAGCCGACATCGAGGACGCGCTCCGGCAGCGGGGCCGGGAGGTCGAAGATGCAAGTCCGCGCGAGCGGGAACTTGCTGCGCTGCTCACGCGGGAGGTGAAGGGCGACTTCGATCGGGCGGCTCTGTTGCGTGAGTGGGAGGAGCGCGCGCGCTCCGCTGGAGTCAGCTTCGAGCCGATCGAGCCCAGTGTCCAGTCTCCTCAGGCGCGCCGGGCGTGTATCAATGCCGCTGTGGACTTCGCCGTCGCTCACGAGACCGAGCGCTCCGCCGTCGTGACACGCCACAGGCTGGTAGGAGCGGCCATCGGTTACGCCCGCGGAATGGCGTCGGTGGACGAAGTGCTGCGCGAACTCGACGCGCGCGTCAAGTCCGGACTGCTGGTGCGCGATGGTGACCTGTTCACGACGGAAGCCGCACAAGCGATGGAGAAGGAGTTGCTGAAGGTCGCGGCGGCCGGTCGCGGCGCCGTGCTGCCGGTAATGGCACAGGGGTGGTTCACGGAACTAGAGGACAATCCCCTGAACGCAGGACAGCGTGACGCCGCACGGCACATCCTCACGAGTTCCGACCGCGTGATCGGAGTGAATGGCTGGGCCGGCACCGGAAAGACGACGCTGCTGGCACACGTTGTCGAGACCGCGACGGAGCGCGGTTATCGCGTTCTCGGTGTCGCACCGTCAGCCGCCGCAGCGCGCGAATTGGAGCGCGCCGGTGTGGGTGGGGAGACAATCGCCGCGTTCCTCTCAAGAACGCCCTCGCTCGACCCCAGCACCATCGTGATCGTTGACGAGGCCGGCATGGTCGGTGCGCGCGATATGCACGGAATTCTCTCGCGGGTCGAGGCCGCAGGGGCGCGGGCGGTTCTAGTCGGTGACGTAGGGCAGCTGAAGGCCGTGAGCGCTGGAGCGCCGTTCGAACAGCTCCAGGCACAGGGCCTCGCGACGGTGCGCCTCACGGAGATCGTGCGGCAGCGAAACGTGGAGCTGGGTGCAGCCGTCGAACGGGCGGCCGCGAAGGACGTGCGGACCGCGCTTTCGAAGCTCGCGGGACATACGGAGGAGATCTCGGAAGCGAGCAAGCGGTGGCAGAAGATCGCCCATCACTACCGGACCCTCACCCCGAACCAGCGGGCGAGCACGCTCGTGCTGACCGGCACGCGCCGGGCACGTGACGAGATCAACGGCGAGATCAGGCGGCTGACAGGCATCGCCGGAACTGGATACGTGTTCGACGCCCTCCGGCCGCTGAACCTAACGCAAGCCGAGACCCAATCTACTGCCGTGTACACGCCTGGACTCGTCGTCATTCCGCACAAGAACTACAAGGCTCTCGGCCTGATGCGCGGAGAGCAGGCCGAGGTGGTCGCCGTTGCAGGAGGCCGCGTCGAACTCCGGCGTCCCTCCGGCGATACCGTGCACTGGCAGCCGGCGACGGCGTCGAAGGTCGGAGTGTTCGAGCGCGTTCCGATGGAGCTTGCACAAGGTGATCGCGTGCGGGTCACGGCCAACGATCACGGACGTGCCCTTGCCAACGGCGAATTCTATACGATCACTTCGATCGACGTCGCGGCGAAGCACCTTACCATTGCTTCGCCTGGCGGTCGCGAGGTGGTGCTCCCGAGCGACCGCGCTCTCCACCTGGAGCACGGCTATGCCTCCACGGTGCACTCAGTCCAAGGCGCCACGAGCGATCGGGTCATTATCGACGCCTGCACGCGCTCCGCGTGCGCGCACGCGTCGTCGTTCTACGTTGCGATCAGCCGCGCTCGAGACGAGGCGTGGATCTACACGGACGATCGCGACGGCTTGCCGCAGGCGATGAGTCGCGATGACCGGAAGGCAATGGCGCTCGACGTGGGGCGAAGCACCGAGATCGAGAACGGGATGGTGGAGAGGTGAGAGGCGGCATTGCCTATTTCTGTCATGGTGCCACGCGGTTCTCCCCGTCAAGGCGCTCCGTTGCTCGTCCGCTTGCGCGGACTCCTCTACTCGCCGAGTCGTCGCGCCGCGACGAGCCCTGACGAGTGCGCTGCCGCGTGACGGCTCCTCCGAACCGGCAATCCCGCCGGACGAGGAGCTGAGTCATGAAGAAGCTGCACGTTGAGGAAGGCACCTGGTTCCGCGAGGCGACTGCGGAAGAAGTCGTCGCTGCCGCGCGCGCTGTTCTGGCGTCCCGCGTTCGCAAGGGCACGGCGCTGACTTCCCCGAGGATCGCCAGCGACTATCTTGCAGCCCGATTTGGTGAGCGGGCGCACGAGGTGTTCAGCGTGCTCTTCCTTGACGCGCGTAGTCGACTGATCGACTGCGTCGAGCTGTTCCGCGGGACCATCGACGGCGCAAGCGTGCATCCCC
The DNA here is from genome assembly GCA_028067895.1 of Pseudomonadota bacterium. Lineage (GTDB taxonomy): Bacteria > Pseudomonadota > Gammaproteobacteria > Steroidobacterales > Steroidobacteraceae > 13-2-20CM-66-19. Next base: position 2,750 of record JAPTUI010000542.1, read on the forward strand.
GGGAGGTTGTGAAGGAAGCGCTCCAACGGAATGCGGCGGCGGTGATCCTCTGCCACAACCACCCGTCCGGCGTCGCCGAGCCTTCCCACGCGGATGAGATGATTACGGCTCGGCTGCGGGACGCGTTGGCCCTCGTGGATGTCAGGCTGGTCGATCACCTGATCGTCGCGGGGCCGACAGTCGTGTCACTGGCAGAATTAGGACGTCTTTGATATGAGGAGTGGCTTCGCTCCTGCGGCACCGGGAGCGAGGTCTTGAGCCGGTCGGCCACGAATTCCGGACCCAAGCGTATCGTGGCCAAGCGCTCCGCAGCTGGAGAACGCCAAGAACCTTGGAAGTGGTCGCGAATGCCCCTGATTCTATTGTGGCTCCCGCGTCACTGAGCCAAACGACAGGAGGTCGCGAATGGTGAAGCTCCTGGAACACCACGTAAGTTTCATGACGCGAACAATGGATCGCCACATATCGACGAAGCATCGATCCGACGTTGAACCAATATTCTGCCTCCGTGTCTTTCTCGCCTCGAAATCAAGAGATCACACGGCCATCCAACACTCCATCCGTGCGCCGATATTGCGTCAGACAGGCAAAGTTGTGCCCATCGATCGAGTGGGACGCTGTTGGCCGCTAGATGCTTGAGCGCGTTCATGTGCTTAGTGGCAAATTGCTGGAATTGTGCTGGATCTGTCCCATCCGCAGAGAAGTCACCTGCCAAAACCTGTCGCGCGCCACTGCCGAAATCGTAACTAATGAGTCTCGCCGGACCCCCGTTCGAATCGACGGTTGCGGCCAGCAAGGTTCCTTGTGAGAGCGCACTACCGGAGGCGGCAGCCATCGCCTGCGCTTGCTGCGGCAGGCATATCTTAAATGCGCGGAAGAACCAGTCTTCCGAATCATCAAAATGTACTTTGGTGGTGACCGGGTCAGTAAATTGCAGCTTTGCCAGCTTGATATCCATGATCAATCTGCCCAGGTGCTGTGTGCCAGTCTGGCCGAAGACCAGTAGGTCGCTCCAGTGATGGACCTTGCAGACCGTCACGGGGGGCAGCGCATGGAGAGGGTCCACTCGTAGGGTGTCCGCCGCTACAAATGCTACATCGCGTGCTGCGTATGCGAAGATCGCAGTCATCAGTCGACTCCCATCAAAGTGAACTCGCCGGCGCAGGGCGCGCTATCTTTCTTCAAGGCCGACGCTGTGGCTGTTTGCTGAGCGCGGTGTGCTCTCGCACATCACTCTCGCGGGCGACCTGCGAATGCGTACCCGAGCCCGGTTCCCGGGTGCGCCGCGTGGTCGCCCGCGTACTTGTGGTACTTCTTCGGCACGCGCGTGACCGGTTCGGGGCGCGGTAGACCTGGTCGCTGCGAGACTCCCAACTTCATGGCACGCGAGCGAGTCGAGTGCCCGAGGAGTTGCTGTCGGATCGCGCGCCCGAGGATCTCGCCCATGAGCGAGGGCACAGCATTGCCAATCTGACGCTGCACGTCCGAACGTCCGCCAACGATCTGGTAGTCGTCGGGGAATGTCTGGATCCGACACAGCTCGCGCGTGGAGAGACGGCGGCTCTTCCAGTGGAACGGGCCGATGGCCGTGCCAGGCTGGGCCTGCACGGTCCAGGCAGGGCGGCGCTTGGAGAGCTTCAGCAGGAAGCCCCAATATCGGCGACGCCAGCCGAACAGCGGCATTCCGCCCCCTCGGCTGGTGTGCCAGAGGTAATTCTCGCCTTCGGGGATCGAAGGGAGCAGGTCTCCCCAGGCTCCGCCGACGCGAAGCGACGGGTCGTCGTCGTCCGCCAGGTCGCCGATCGCATCCCACGCGGTCATCCACGGTGTGCGCTTCGCCGCGCCGTTGAGCAGGTCTTCGTTCGCGTCCGGGTCCCGGTGGGTCGCCTCTGGGAATCGGAAGACCTTCCCGCTGCGCTCGCCGACGACGAAGACGCGCTCGCGCGTCTGCGGCACGCCATAGTCCGCCGCATTCAGCTTTTGCACCGCGAAAGAGTATGACGTGCCTTCGGCGGCGTTGATCGCGTTGATCGTGTCGCGTAGGAGTCGCAGCCCTTCGTCCTTGCCCCGGAACATGAGTCCGTGCACGTTCTCGAGCAGGAAGACGCGCGGCCGAAGATCGCGGAGCACCCGGAGGTAGGCCGTGAGTGTGTCGGCGCGCGGATCGTCGAGCCGCTTGGTGTCCCCGGATCGCCAGTACGCCGCCTTCGAGAAAGGCTGGCACGGAGGTCCGCCGACCAAGAGGTCTGGCTCCTCTGGTGCGAGACCGGTCCGCTCGCAGATGGACGGAGAGGTCAGGTCGTGGATGTCGCCCTGGAAGACGTGCCAGTTGCGGCCGCGGTTCTCGCGCAGCGTGTCGCACGCCTTCGCGTCCATCTCGACCGCAAGGCTGACGCGGAGTCCCGCTGCTTCGAGACCGAGGTCGAGGCCACCGGCGCCGGTGTAGAGGCTGATGACGGACATGAGCTACGATCGTCGGGAAGATACGCGAAGCTACTCGATCCGGGTAGCGATGCCAACTCAAATATTGTAGCATGGATACAAGACCCATTGGGGGGACCTGTGCTCCGCGTGCGGCTACGGGAAGCGATCGCGTTGGCGGAGAAGCGCACCGGGGAGCGGGTGACCTACGACTTCCTCGCTCGCTCCACCGGACTGTCCCGCGCCACGATCGAGGCGCTCGCGTCGCGTCCTGGGTACAACCCGCGACTCTCGACGATCGAGCGTCTATGCGAAGTGCTCGAGATCAACCCGGGCGACCTCCTGGAGTGGACGGTTGAGTCGCGCAGCGAGCCAGGCGAGGACGTGTGAGCGAAACGATCGACATCCAGACCGCCGAACAGTGCATGGCCGAGGCCATCGCGCTGGCCGACGATGCGACTGCGCCGCAGCGCCCCCTCATCTCCGACTGGATAGCGCGGGTCGAGCAATTCTCCGAGCTGTGCGAGCGCGTCGGCTATCGAACAAGCATCGCCGTGCTCGGAAACGCGCTTCTCGCGAAGGCCGCCAATCCACGGGTGGACGTGTTCTCGCTGAAGGCGAGCGCAGACCACCCCGGTGCGTTCGACGCGAGGCGAAGCGCGGAGCGCGTTCTCGTTCCAGCATCACAGCGCAGCGCGTTTCACCTGGGCGTCACCGGCCCGCAGCCGCTGAACAACCAGCCGTTCTTCCGAAGCCAGCGGATCGAGTCGCGCATGGTGGTTCGGCCGAACGCGCAGCCTCTGATCGATCTGCTGCTGACGAACCTCCAGGAGATCGCACTGATGCGCCGGCCAGAGGCGATCGAGGCACTGGCGGGCTTCGTCATCGTGCGTCGCCGCTACGTTCCGGTGTATCCGACGACATCGGGTGCGTATGCGGTGGACACCTTCGAGCGCTTGGCGGCCGCCTGCGAACGCTTCGTTGCCGCGCGCAGCGAGGGCGGGGGGCGTGCGCAAGCCTGCGCGGCTGGCCTGCTGGATGCGACGTTCGGTGACCCGCTCGTGCGGCTCGGTCGACGTAATGAGCCCGACCGCGATGCGCCGGGCGACATCGGGCTTCGGACGCGTGACGGCGACGATGCGCCATACGGGCAGGTGCTGGAGGTTCGCGACAAGCCGGTGCACGACTACACCATCCAGCCGGTCGCCCAGAAGGCGGCCGCTGCGGGCGTTCCGAAGGCTGCGGTGATCGCGATCGCGCACGACCAGGGCCCGGTCGACGAAAGGGCTTGCGCTGACGCTGCCCGTGCGATTGGCGTGGACCTGCGGCTCTTCACGTCGTGGCGCGACCTGATCGCTTCGCTCTCCGCGTGGTCGCCAGTTCCAGAGCGCACATGGGTCGAATGCGCTATCTCAAGCATCACGAGTCGCCTTGAGCAGATCGGACTGCCGGCGGAGACCGTCTCCGAATGGCTGGCCGCCGTAGAAGTGCCGCAGGTGGCGACCTGACGTGCGCCGCGTTCGCTACCAGAAGAATGAGCCAGCAGCGCTGGCCAGGGTCACTTGAAGGCAACTCGCGTGCTGCGTAGAACCAGCGGATCGCCAGAACTCGTCGATTGTGTCGAAGACGCGGCCCCCACGCTGAGCGTCGCGCCGCGCTTGTCCCTTGCTGGCGTGTTCGCTGGCGTTGGCGGATTCGAGGTCGGATTCGCGCGCCACGGATATGAGAGCGCGCTGCTGTGCGATGCAGACGAAGCTGCGCTGGCCGTTCTGAAGGCTCGCTTCCCCTCGGCCGAGTTCTCGACTGACGTCCGGCAGCTTGTCGAACTCCCAGCGGTCGACGTCGTAACAGCGGGCTTCCCCTGCCAGGATCTGAGCCAGGTCGGTAGTCGGAAGGGGATCGACGGGCCGAATTCAAGCCTTGTGGGATTCGTGCTCGAACTGCTATCGGCGGATCGAGCTAATGCACCGCGCTGGATCGTGCTTGAGAACGTGCCGTTCATGCTGCGCCTGCACGCTGGGCGCGCCATGAGCCGCATCGTCGACAAGCTAGAGGCGAACGGGTGGTCATGGGCCTACCGCACGGTTGACTCACGAGCGTTCGGCCTGCCGCAGCGTCGACGCCGCGTCGTTCTGCTCGCATCGCGTGAAAAAGATCCTCGGGTCCCATTGCTTGGCCAGGATGCAGGTAGGCCGCAAGAAACCAAGCGCGGTCGGCGCGCGTGTGGGTTCTACTGGACCGAAGGGAACACGGGGATCGGCTGGGCGGTCGACGCTGTGCCGCCGCTGAAGGGCGGGTCGGGCGTGCATATCCCGTCGCCCCCCGCGATCTGGTTCCCCGGCCGCCGGTTCATCGGTACACCGTCTCTCGGCGACGCGGAGCGTTTGCAGGGGTTTGAGGCGGGCTGGACCGAAGCCGCCGCAGAAGTCGCCGCCGGACATCGGCGGCGCTGGCGCCTCGTCGGAAATGCAGTGAGCGTCCCGATGAGCGCATGGTTGGCGGGGCGCCTCTCTGCGCAGGGTTCCTTTGACGCCGCTGCTGGTGAGGATCTGCAGCATGGTGCGCCGTGGCCAGCGGCTGCTTGGGGAGTGAACGGCCTGCGTCGCGCGTCGACGGTGTCGGATTGGCCTGTGCGCGAGAAGTACGTGCACCTCGCGTCGTTTCTGCAGGACCGGGCAGCGCCGCTGTCCGCACGCGCCACTGCTGGCTTCCTGCAGCGGCTTCGGAACAGCACGCTGGCCCGCGAGCAAAATTTCGAAAAGGACCTCGCGCGACATGCCAAGCTTCAGCAGAAAGTGGAATCCCGTCGACGCCGTCGCGCCCGCGGTTAGCCGCCGAATGGCCGCCACCCGGGGGCGGGACAATGCCGGTGAGCGGGCGTTGCGCAGCGAGCTGCATCGTCGAGGCCTGCGGTTTCGCGTACATTATCGCGTGCTCGAGGGCACGCGCCGAACGGCCGATATTGCGTTTCCCCGCGCGAAGGTCGCAGTGTTCCGCGACGGATGTTTCTGGCATGGGTGCCCGATGCACGGCACCCAGCCGCGGAACAACGCCGCGTGGTGGCGCGCGAAGATCGAAGGCAACCAGGCACGCGACCGCGACACTGATTCGCGCCTCCGGAAGCTCGGCTGGCGCGTGATCCGCGTGTGGGAGCACGACACGACTGCCGCGGACAGAATAGCTGCGGTCGTCAGGCGCAGGCTTCAGACCCTGAAAAGGCGTCCCTGACGTCCGAGCTCACTCCAGATCGCCCGGTGTGCCGTGTAGCCTGCCCAGACGCTGTCGCGGGCGCCGGCGGCGGCGGTGTCGCAGGTGTGCCGGTACTCGTCGACAACTTGCGCCACGCTCTCACGACAAACGATCAGGCACCCGAGAAGGTGCCGGGACAGTGCGACGCACCAACGGCCGGCCTCCAGATCGAATGCCTGCGGCTCGCCGACCCGGGAGAGGGGGTGTCTCACGACGGTGAACGGGCGTTGCAGGCCCTGCCACCGCTCGACGGTGTCGACGGATACTTCCGGCATGCCTGCTGCACGGAGGTGACCGGCGATCGAACCAACCGGGATTCGATTCGAGTCGATACAGCCGATGTCAGCCCCGGTAAGATGGCGACCTGCCCAGCGCGCTCGCCGAACGAGGAGGCGCTGCGCCACTCGCGCGATCATCGCTGACACCTCCCCATCGGCGTCCTCGTGCGCCGGCGGGGCGCCGGGCAGCACGATTGCCACTAGGCTGGCGCCCGCTGCGACTGCATCGAGCGCCGGGTCGATCGCAGGATCCACGCCGGCCACGTCGAACACGAGCCGGCGGTCCGCAGGCATTGCGATGGACTCGAACGGCAGTTCCGGATAGAAGGCGGACTGCACCAGGCGCGCGGTGTCGGGCAGCAGTCGTCGCGTGGCGGGAAGCCCGTACACCGGCGTCATCGGCCACCGGTCCAATACGTACCGCGGCGCGGGCCAGTGCATCTTGTGCTTCGCCGCCTCGAGGTTCGCAGTGTCCGCCGAAATCACAGGCGGGAGCTGACCGGGGTCGCCGACCAGCAGCACGCGCTCGGCGAGGTCGGCCACTTGCAGGAACTGACTGCTCGCGAGCTGATAGGCCTCGTCGACGATGAGCAGGTCAAATGACGCCGGTGGCAGGCGCTCGATATGCGCGGCCGGAATGTGCACGTTCGCGACAAGAACACCGGGACCCTGATTCAGGTTCGGGTTCCAGCCCTGGCTGGCCACGATGCGCCCCGAGAGGTACTGCGGCAGGCTCCGGCTCTCGGCGTGAACGAGTTCCAGGCGCGGCAGGTCGTACGCAAGCATGCGATCGACGACGTCGTATGCTTGCGGCACACCGGGCGTCACGACGCCAACGCGCATTCCACGCTCGGCAGCGGCGAACACGGCTGCGTTCTCGACGAGAAACGTCTTGCCTGCGCCTGGCGGCGAATCGACGACGATGACCGGGTCTGTACCGCATACCGCACGCACGATCGCTTCGTTCACGACACCCAGGTGATCGGGCATGGCTGCCGCTGTATTCACGATCACGGCTGGCGTCTCCGCGCGGCGACGAGTTCAAGAGGGCTCGTAGCCGGTGCCGGCCTGGCTACGAGCGTCGGCGCCGCAGTCCCGAAGTAGATCCAAGGCTGGCGCTGTCGAATCAGCGAAAATCGCTTGTGCGCGACGAACGCGTACGGCTCTTCGATTAGTTCGATGGGCGTCCCAACGGGGAACGCGTGCATTGCGCGCACGCCGGCGTCGACCTCGAGGCGGAGTCGCGTGCCGCCGGCCGGCGTGGCTTCGATCTCGCGAACAATGAACGAGACCTTCGCTCCGACAATTTTGACCTTTTCGTCACGCCTCACGCGAACGGCCGCCTGAGCCGACTCAACTTCGATGCGGCAAGGTTTGAACTTCGGCCGGGGGTGATCGATTGCCACGATCCGCCCCGCGACCACCGTTCCACTCCGACGCGCCTGTGCGCGGATCGTCGTGTCATACTCGACGTCGACGTGCTCTGCGACGGCACGCCCGGCTTCCATCTCGCCCAATCTCGCGGCGATGCGTTCGGGGCTGACTGTGGGATAGAAGCCGTTCTCCAGAGCGTGGCGAACTCGCGCCTGACTCGTGCTGAACAGCTTCTCGAGGCCTTGCGCAGTCAGCTGAAGCCCCCAGAAGGCGTTCCGCGCCGCCACGAGGAGGTTCCACTCGGCACGGACGACATCACGGAGGATTGCCTCAATCTCCGCCCGCGCAGCGGCCGCAACGGTCGACGACGCGTGCTTCGCGCGCTTGCGCAGGAACTCCACGCGGTCATCGAGGGGCCGATCAGGAGTATTCGGAAGCACGCCGGACGCAGGCACGCGCGCGCGGCGGCGAGCCTCGGCAAGAGCGTCGGTGCGCCCAGCCTCGAGCCAAGCGAGCAGCGAGCCGAGGTGGTGTTCCTCGATTGGCGCCATGCCCGTGACGACGTGCTCGCGCAACCTCTCTGCCGCGTTCACGACGAGCTGTTGCCCGGGAAAGGTCGCCTCGTCGGCAATGATCCGGCAGAAGGCGCCCATGTCGCGGAGCTCGTCTGCGGCCTTCGTGTTCGTCGCGTAACGGTGTCCGAGCACGTCGATGGACTCGAGCGCGGCCTCATGCGGAACCCACACGCGTAAAGCTTCGTCCTGAGCCAGGACCCGGTCCCGGATCTGCGCGGTGAACTTGGCGAACGGCAACAGGTCGGCCGCGTCGCGGCCGAGGGGGTCCAGGCGCACGACGATGTGGGGCGGTGCGTTGAGCGACCCGAACGCTATCGCCTGCACTTGCTCCTCGGTGACGATCTTCACGGTCGCGACTCCGATGGTGCACGCCGGGTCCGGTGCGACTGAGCTGGCCTGGCGCACTGGGATCGCGCGCCCCAGCTCGCGCGCGACAGCGCGCGAGGCAACTTCCTGAAGGACGTTCATGCCACCTCCGCGAGTCCGTTCGCGGCCGCGATGCTGCGCAGCGCCTGCGCGAGTTCCCGCTCCGCCGCGTCGGTCGGCTCGGCGCGGCCGGTCATGAGATCGCTCAGGCGGTTGAGTTCGACGTCACCGAGGAGATCGAGAGCGTCATCGCCGAGTTCGGCTGCGCGTCCGGAGATGCGATCGCGACACCACTGCGCCATGACGCAGCTTGTCAGGCAGCCTTCACGGAAATGGGGCGTCAGGTCGTCGACGACAGTGTACGGGGCGGCGCCTGACGCGAGCGCCTGGATCTTGTCGCGGTGCGCGATGAAGGAGCGGATCGCGGCACGGACAGCTTCGACCGCGCCACCGATGTCCTCGACTCGAGGGTCATGAGGGCGAAGACCATTGGGTCGAGAAAAGATGAGCACGCCTTCCGCAGGCAGGTCGAATGGCGCGCCCACGTGATCGTAGTCGTGAAGCAGCGCCAGATGCTGCGCGGCCAACTGCAGGCGAACTCGCGCCAGGTCGCCAGGAGCAACCTCGTTCTGGCGCACGACGAACGATTTCAGATCGCAGACCTTGTAGCGGCCAATCGACCTCGCAAGCACCAATGCGTCGGCGCTCACGAAAAAGTAAGGCTTCAGCCCCGGACGCGTCGGGAGCAGTCCCTGCGGTTGGATCACGATGTCCGGGCAATCACGTCCTGCGGACTGATCAGCCAGGATCTTCCGCGTCATGCCGAGGCGGCGAACACGCGCCTCATCCTTCATGCCGGGCTCGAACTCGAGGAGGTTGCGCACGATGATATCCTCGGGATCCTTGCCCACAATGCCCGCGAGCGACTCGCGGAGCAGTCGCGCATCTCCTTCGTAGGCATTGCGCTCGAACTGCGAACCGCGACGGCGCGAAGACTGCCGCTCGCCGAACTCGCGGTCGTACGGCTGGCCCACGACGTGCTCGAAAAACGTCTTCTCCGAACCCGGCTGGAGCACCATTGCCCCGAGCACCTCGCACTTCGGGTTCTGAGCGAGACGGATCAGCGCCGTTGTGCCCTTGACCCCGCTCATTAGTTTCCTTCCTTCCAGCGCCGGGTGGTCCCCGGGATCGACACCAGTCCACCTCGTGCGCCGAACAATCTGTCTCGGTCGTTGAGCCGCCTCTCAATGGCAGCGGCGGCAGCGCGGCGGACCTCTTCGTCCTCGGGCAGATACTTCTCCAGCTGGGCATTCAACGCCGTGAGCCACTCCACGAACTGGAAGCTGCCGCGGTCGACCTTCAGGCCGGCGCCGCGTGCGTGATCGGCGGCCATGAATTTCAGGCGCTCCGAAGCCGCCTCCCCGCGATCCTGGGCCAGCTTGATGACCCAGATGGCCGACTTCAGGAAGAGCACGCGGCCGGTCATCGGCCCGATGATCCTCTCGTGCAAGGCCCAGTCGGAGCGCGCCCAGAAGCGCTTCACGGCGACGCCGTCGGCCGCGTTCAGGCAGTGGCACAAGTAGACCGGGCGCGTGACGCGGCCTGCGGTGAATGACTTCTGCTCGTCGATGGATAGCGTACCGAATCGCGTCGACGGAACCTGGCGGCTGTACAGTGCACTCAGGACGCCAGCAATTAGCAGGGAGTTCAACGGCATGCCTGCCTCGGCGAGCAGGTCGAGCGTGATATCGCGGAGCGAGCGCTGGGCGCGACGCGGCCGGACCGCGCGCTCAAGGGTCGTCCGCTGACGACGGAGGTCCTCAAGTTCGCGCTTCAACTCCTCCTCGCGCATCAAGATCCGGTCGAGTTCTGCGTGCATGGGCGATCCTCCTTGACCCGAACTCTATCGGAACCTATCGATTCTGTCTACAGGAAACTATCGAAGGTTACAGAATGCCTTGAGTGGTACACTAAAGTGGTACACCGTTGTTATGATGATGATCATAACTCATTGACAATCAACATGTGGCGTCTAATCCCTCTCTCTCCGCCACTTCAGAACGGAACGGCGAACGCCGGGCGCAGCCGGTCTTGCGGCGGTCGCGGTGGTCAGTGTCGGAAGCAGGTTGCCTTTCGAGCCGATGATGTGGGCCTCGTGGTC
>JAPTUI010000221.1 GCA_028067895.1 Pseudomonadota bacterium
GATCTGCACCGTGACGATCCGCGCGCCGGCGCGCGCCGCGACGTACTCCGCGCTTTTGCGGCACGCACCGTAGGTCTGGCTGGTCAGCAGCAGTTCATCGCCCGGGCCGAGCGCCAGGGAGCGCAGGACCGCGTTGACCGCAGTGGTGGCATTGTGGACGAACACCAGGTTGCCCGGATCGGCGCCGAGGAATTCCGCCAGCATCGCGCGCGCCCGCTCGAGCAGCCCGGGCAACGCGCCGACGAGAAAATCGACCGGCTCGCGCTCCATTTCGGCACGCAGCCGCGATTGCGCGCGCAGCACTGACGCGGGGCACGCACCGAAGGAGCCGTGATTCAGATACGTGACCGCAGGATCGAGCCTCCACAGCGAGGCCCATCGGTTCGACGACACGGTGCGCTCAACCTGTTGCGCGGCTCCCCGGGTGGGCCACGGAAGCCGCAGTGTCGCAGGGAGGCCCCTGAACGCACAAGACGCAAATTGCGCAGCGTATCCGCCTCGTCGCCAATCGACCCCGGCGTGACACTGAGCCCGTCATCCACCGTGTGCGCCAGGAGACGACCGATGAACACTCGCGCGCTCTCCGCGGCCCGCCTCGATTCGCACCGCCCGTCGCGCGAGCCGCCGGACCCTCATCTGGGCAGACCTGACTCGCCACCGGCCTACGTCCGGAGTCACCGAACCACCCAATCACCGAAGTCGCGCGTCAGACTGCCAATCGTGATCATGCGTGTGCTGCAGCGGTAGAAACGCTCGACAGCGATCTGCACACCGCTCTCATCGAGTACCGTCGCAACGCGCACCTCGCGGTGCGTCCGGTCCAGGCCGACCATCGCAGCGTGCGTGCCTACGAAGCCGTCACTAGAAAGATTTTCGTTGCCGAGGCGAACGAGGCGACTACCGTGATGACGTTCGCGAAAATTTTTGCTTCGAACGGCCCAGGTCCTCACAGATTGCATCGCACCCGGACCACGATACCCTAGAACTTAGCGCCGGTGATGTCGCCTCACCGCTCCTGCGACGGATGCCCCACGTCGTTCCAGGGGAGAGCGCCCTATGGGATCAGAGGCTTGAGATTGGCCGCGTACTGCACCCCTTTGCGGTGGCCAAATAAGTGGGCCTCTTACCGCCCGGCTGCAGCACGTCGTTCAAGTTCGGGCCGTGAGCCAGCAGCAGCTTCGCGGTGGCGTAATAGCCTCCTTCGACGACGTTTTCCAAAGCCGTGTTCCCCATGGGGCCGACCTGGCCGGTATTCGCACCATGATCCAACAAAAATCGCACGACCGTCGTCTCTCCGCCGGCGGCCGCATCGGGCAGCGGTGCGTTCATCGACGACGCGTCCGCGGCGCTGTTGCTCGAGAGCAGCGAAGTGCCGTCGTTGACCAGTTCCGTGACACTGCTGAGCTGACCGATCGCAATCGCAAAGGTGAGCAAACTGAAAGTCTCGAACCGAACTCCGTTGGTGCGGACCTGGAGATTCGGGTTGATCCCGGCGCTGAGCGCACGCTGGAGGGCGGCGACATTGCCATAAATCACATCCATCACGATGGGGATGTCCCGCGCGGCGTTACGGTCAAAGCGCTGCATTCCGGCCCGGGTGAACTGTGCGTAGCGTTGCAGGCTCTTGCCCGTCAGTGGGCACCGGAGCGACGAGCGCCGCACGAGGCGCCCCGCGCGCACCAACGTACTCAGCGAAATTTTCGGGAGCGTTGTTCCAGGATGCCGCCGAACCGCGGTTGCGTCCAACGTATGCGTCGCAAGGGCCGCTGCAGCGCGCAGCGCGAACCCATTAGACTTCCTTGCCGGTTGGCGTGCAGGTCTCTCGAACAGTCCACCAATCGCCACCGCAAAAATCAGGATCACCATAACCCATCGCCACGAGCGTCGCGACCGCGTCCGCACTACTGCAAGAAGTGCTGTCATGGCCGATATCTCTCGCGCCCCGCGAAGACGAAAAATCAAAACGCTGCGCACTCGTGAGACTATTAACGGGGTCGGCCATCGAGTGGATCTTGTCGCTTCACAACGATTTACGATCATACGCATGCCGATCCGGCCCATTACCGCTGGGCGCCGAATGATTCACGAACGCGCCCAGCGATTCACTGCCGTCATTGGTCGCGACGACGCCATTCGAATGATTCGGGAAGATGGCAGCAGGCCGCCGAATTGGTGTGCCGTGGTCGCAACCGATGGCGCCCGCCCGCTTCGCAACGAACGTCGGCGTTTCAAAGATAAATATCAGGCCCACCGGATTGGCCGCTCGATTTGCATCATAGGTCGAATTATGAAGGTCTCCGAATGACTCGGAGCCGCGCTGTTGCCGAGTGTCTGGATTTTCCGGAACGCCTGTTACGCGCAAATCCCGCATGCAACATTTCCACCATCCCACCTCTCTGACTCGTCCCGTCAAATCTCCCATCACAGCATCGGCGCCAATGTGATGGCTGGAGTCAAATAACAATTTCCGGATTGAAGAGAAAGCCACCATGCGATCCCGCCAGGGTTTCATGCTTGCCAGCCGATCACCATCACGACTTGCGGTGCGGGCACCCCATGGGGACCGATTGAGCCGATGGGTGGGACGCGCAGAGAAAAGACTCAATTATCGTCCCGAACATCATCATATGAGGCTCATCGAACAAGCCCGCAGTATTTCCGCCACCTCTACAGAACCACTTCCGCACAACTTCAACTCACAATCAAAGACCTTCAATTCCCGGTAAGTCCCCTTCCTAACATTTATTAAGTGCTCACCTGCTGTTACCTGTTACTTCCCAAGATAACCGCCATCGCCTCATTTCGCACACCAAAACACCATAAACAAGGCGGGCGAACGTCACAATATCGTCACATTGAAGCCATATCGTATTTCGATGGCAACGGATATGCGATCTGCTGCGACGACCCAGGAAAAACTCCCACGTGGCAGGGATCCGAGTTGCTCGCTCAATCGGATCCTGTCATCCGCTCGAAGGCGGGCGCGCGCACCAGCGCTCCCGGCGCACGACACACCAATGGGGCTCGCCGTCATTGCCCTTCCTGGTCCACTGACCGTGACTCAAAAGCGAGCACTACCGACGACCATTCGATCGCATCAACGCGGCCCATCAGACTGACGCCACTGGACAGCCAAGAAATGGCCATTCGGAACAACAGACCGAATCTTAACGCCCTTGATGGTAAGGCACGAACCTGCGCCACGCACCGGGTTCGACTCTCGAACCGATTCCCACACAAAAGCACAGGACTGACCCTCTGTCAGCCCGGAATTGCGGGCAACGCATAGCTGCATCCAGTGCCGCTCCGTCCGCAGAGTCGAACACCTCCAACCCGAACTCACGCTGAGCAAAAATTCCTCTCTTTTCTGTAACTCAACTGCACCGGAGTCAGTATGACAAGTATGCCGTCGTCGCGCAGGTCATTCGCGTTGGCAATTGCCGCTGCAATAGGACTCTGTGGAATGCCAGGCCGCCAGTGCGCGCTTGCTGCCGAACCTAGTTCAACACCCACATCGATACCGGAACATCCTCAAGTTCAGACTAACCACGATTCCCTGCAGGATCCCGGGGCGACGCTGAGTACGATACTCGTCTCAGCAACCAAAGCGTTAGACACCCTTGACTCTCTGCCTACAAAAGAACAAATATTTGACTCAACACAATCTATCAAAGTGATAAGCGAGCGACAGCTGCAGACCGTCGGTCCATCGGCGGGCGCCAGTCAAATATTGGCGATTGCACCAGGCGTCAATACCAGTACGGATTCTCCGACCGGCGCGACCCGCGGCAGCGTCAGCATAAATGGCATGAAAACCGGCTGGTCGGGTGCGGCCGGCAATGGGAATGACGGCACGGTTATGGTTACCTTCGACGGCGTCCCGATGGTGGACCCCGCCTATGCCGTTTGGGGAACGAATGAAATCCCCAGTATGTCGATGATTAAAGGGGTCAGCGTGACCTATGGCCCCGGATACCCAGTAAACCGCTGGTTCGAAAATATCGGCGGATCAGTCAATTTTGTTCCCCTCCAGCCCTCTCAAAAGGCAGGCGCAACGGTCGGGGCGTTCTACGGCACCTACAACAGCAAGGGCGTCGACTTCAGCCTGACATCGGGAAATGTAGACGGCTGGTCTGCCGTGATAGCCGGCGCAACCTCTAGTTCAAACAATTACCTACATGGATATGGATTTAACAATCCAAGCTCCAGTTATGCCTCCTATTTCAAGCTGCGCCGTAGATTTCATCATGGGCATTTCAGTATTGGCGCATATATCGCCAGAAGCGCCGGATATCGACCCGTAAACATCCCTGTGCATGCCCGCACTGGCGGGCCTACCGTAAATGGGCAGCTGCTTAGTCAGCAAACAACTGGTTTCTATACGACTCTTCCGTTTTCCATGTACTGGAAGAAGGCCATCAACAAGAGCTATATCATTTACTCGAAATTCGAAAATCGACTGGAAAAGAGACTAACTTTACACAATTTACTCTGGTTCCGACGTGGAATGCGAGAGCATCTTCACCAAGACCCGAGCTACTCTACTAATCAACAAAGTCAGTATTACCGCGCAACCGACGATACATACGGCGACAAGCTCTATTTGACTGCGAGGCTGCCCATAAACACTTTGTCATTTGGCGGCTATCTTCTGAACAACAGTTATTACTCACTGCTGGATTTCTGGACTTCAGGTGAACCGGCCACGTCTCTAGACGGACAGGGAGTCGACGTCAATGATCTCGAAAACGGGGAAAGCCCCGCCCCACCGAATCTATACTACAGCTTCAATATTCCGTGGCACTTTCACAGTAATTACCTCTATATCACCGATCTCGCTGCCTTTATTCAGGACAATATTCGCCCAATTCGAAATCTGCGCATAACCCCAGGGGTACGACTTGTACGATTCCAGACCAGTTACAACAGCGACGTAAACACGCGTTGGCCCCTGAATGTTCAATACGATCTCGGAGGGAACAATGGAGATTATTTCCTCAATTCCAGCACAGACTTCACGGAAGTCGAGCCATCGCTCGGGATCAACTGGAGAATCCTTCCCGCGTTGAGTTTGTATGCGAACTTTTCCAGGTCTTATGCGGCAACCGCGGGCGCCTCTGGGACGTACGCCCATTATTTAGCGACAAGCCTGCGACCACAGGCTTCCACTCAGTATCAGGTCGGCATCAAGGCGTACGTCCGAAACGATGCATTGCTTCATGATGCATCGTTCGGAATCAATTACTACCACCTGAACGACACAAACCAGAGACTCGCGATCTCTCTCGCAAACGGAACCAACGAGTTCTCATCCGGCTCCTCCGTATTTCACGGAGTAAACATGTATTTCGATGACCACCCGGTTGGCGCACTCTATGTTTTCACAAATCTCAGCTTCGAGAAGGCTAATTATTCGAATTATACGAACAGCCACGGAAGTTATAATGGACTGCCGGTAGCGAACGTTCCGGCGCAGACCGCGAATGTTGGCGCATTCTACAAATTGTATCGATATGGAGCGCTGATCGAGCCTCGCACCTGGTGGAGCTATACTGGATCGCAAACCATTTTCAACAATTACACGGATAAGCCAAGCTCAACGAAGCTTCCGGCCTTCGGAATATGGAACGCCGCGGTACAACTGAATTTCGGGCGACGATACCATCTTGACGACCTCCATCATTTTACCGTGGATTTCGGCGTACTTAACCTGCTCGATAATCAATACAACATTTTTGAGTACAGATCAGGTGGTGGTTTCGGGCTGAACAACGGGCAGCTGGCAGGCATGCCGGGAGCGCCCACAACGTACTACCTGAACATCAAGGCCAGCGTTAGCTGAAGGCACAATATCATCGGACTGCCCGTGCATGATGCGCGCACTATCTCGCCCACCCATCCGACCGGATGGGTGGGCCTTTTTAATCCTGATCCCGCACCCATCGCCAATGTGCGGGGTGCATCGCGCTCGCGCGTACTATCTTCGCTCGCTTAAATGCCTCTTCGGCGGCGCGAGGTCTGTGGCAAAAGCTGTGTCCAGAGTCTGGGTTTTGGCTTCTTTCTCTGTCACGCCATTTCACGAAGTTGCTCGGCTAGTACACCTCGAAAATCCCGGCCGCCCCCATACCCGTGCCGATGCACATGGTGACCATGCCGTAGCCCTTCTGCCCCTTATGGCGCATGCCGTGCAGCAGCGTCGCGGTGCGAATCGCCCCGGTGGCCCCGAGCGGGTGACCCAGTGCAATGGCACCGCCGTGCGGATTGACTCGCTGAGGATCCAGGCCGAGATCCCGGATCACCGCAAGGGACTGCGCGGCGAAGGCCTCGTTGAGCTCGATCCACAGAAGCGCATCCTGCTTCAGGCCGGCGCGCTTCAACGCCGCCGGGACCGCTTCCTTCGGGCCGATGCCCATGATCTCTGGCGGCACACCTTTGACGGCGAACGTCACGTACCGCGCGAGCGGCGTCAGGTTGTATCGCTTGAGCATCGTCTCGGAGACGAGCAGCACTGCGGCAGCGCCGTCGGAGGTCTGCGAGCTGTTGCCCGCCGTGACACTGCCCTTGGCGTCGAACACCGGCCGCAATTTTGCGAGCGCCTCGAGCGAGCTGTCAGCCCGCGGTCCCTCGTCATCGGCGAGGCGCTTGACCTCATGACGCACCTCGCCGCTGGCGAGGTCCGCATGCCGATAGGTCACCTCGAGCGGAGAGATCTCCGCGCTGAAACCGCCAGCGGCACGCGCCGCGAGCGCTCGCCGGTGCGATTCGAGGGAAAACGCATCCTGGTCCTCGCGCGAGACCTTCCACTGACGCGCGACCTTCTCGGCGGTGATGCCCATGCCGTAGGCGATCGCGTAGTTCTCCTCGTGCGCGAACACCTGCGGATTGATCGCCACCTTGTTGCCCATCATGGGCACCATCGACATCGACTCCGCGCCGCCGGCGATCACCACGTCGGCCTCGCCGAGGCGGATGCGATCGGCGGCGATCTGCACGGCATTCAAACCCGACGAGCAGTAACGGTTCACCGTCACGCCCGGCACCGTGTCGGGCAGACCGGCGAGCAGCGCCGCGACTCGCGCCATGTTCAGGCCCTGTTCGGCCTCGGGAAACGCACAGCCGACCACCACGTCCTCGATGCTGTCCGGCTCGAGCGCCGGCGTCTGCGCGAGCACGCTGCGCAGGGCATGGACCAGCAGGTCATCGGGGCGCACCTGGCGCAGCATGCCGCGCGGGGCCTTGCCCACGGGGGTGCGCGTCGCGGCAACGATGTAAGCGTCTTGAATCGGTTTCGTCATGACAGAAATCTCCCGTACCGCCTCAATTGCGCAGCGGCTTACCGGTCTTCAGCGTGTGCACGATGCGCTCCTGGGTCTTCGCGTTGCCGAGCAGCGCGAGGAAGTGGCGCCGCTCGAGTGCGAGGATCCAGTCCTCGTCGACTTCGGTTCCCGCCTCCACGTCCCCGCCGGTCATCACCTCGGCGATGCGCGAGCCGATCTCGAAGTCGTAGGGACTGATGAAGTGCCCCTCGAGCAGGTTCACCAGCTGCGCTTTGATCGAGGCCGCGCCGGTGCGCCCGGCGACCGCGAAGCGTGCCCCGGCGAGCGGCGGGCGGTAGCCGGCCTCGGCCAGTGCGAGCGCCTGCTGCTTCGCGACGTACAACAGTTCATCGGCGTTGAACACCACCGGATCACTGTCGCGCAGGAAACCGAGTCGGCGCGCCTCGAGGCCGCTGCCGGCGACCTTGGCGGTGGCGATCGCCATGTAGTAGTCCTTCAGTGCCGCGAATAGATCGCCACGGCTCTCGTGCGCGGCGCGACGCGCGAACTCCTTGCAGCCCCCGCCTCCGGGCAGCAACCCGACGCCGGCCTCGACCAGCCCCACGTACGACTCCAGTGCCGCCACCACCCGGTCGCAGTGCAGCATGAACTCGCAGCCGCCGCCGAATACGTAGCCTTGGGTCGCCGCCACCGTCGGGATGAGACTGTAGCGCAGACGCATGGAGGTGCTCTGGAAGCGCGCGATCACCGCCTCGAGCGTCTTCCAGTCGCCGGCGGCGAGCGCCGGGCGCAAGGCCTCGAGGTTCGCGCCGACGGAGAACGGCGGTTCGCTCTGCCAGAACACCAACGCCCGGTAGCGCGTTTCGGCCAGATCGATCGCCTGGTTCAGCCCCTCGAGCGCCTCCGGGGAGATCGAGTGGGCCTTGGTCTTCAGGGAGGCCACGAGTACGCCATCGCCACTCGTGAAGGCCCGCACCGCCCCGTTCTCATAGACCGTCTCGCCGAGCTCGCGCCGCTCCCCGACAAGCGCCACGGGCCACAACTGACGCCGATACACCGGCAGCTCGGAGCGGCCCACCAGACGCTCACTGGAGGCATCATAGGATCCCTGCGGCGCATGCACGCCCGTGCGACCGGCTTCCACCACCCACGCGGGCAGCGGTGTCGAGGCGAGCGCCTCGCCGGCGCGGATGTCGGACTCGATCCACCCCGCGACGCGCGCCCAGCCGGCCGCCTGCCACACCTCGAACGGTCCGCGCTGCCAGCCGAAACCCCATCGCATGGCCAGATCAACGTCGCGGGCCGAGTGGGCAATCTCGCCGAGCTGACAGGCGATGTAGTGAAACGTGTCACGCCAGCAGGCCCAGAGAAATTTCGCCTGCGGGTGATCGCTCGAGCGCAGCGCCTCGAGGCGCGCCCCCGCATCTTCGATCTTGAGCATCTCGGTGACGGCCGCATCGGCCTTCTCCCCGGCCGGCACATGCGTGCCGCTCGCCGGGTCGAGCACCAGCAGATCCTGTCCCTTCTTGCGGTAGATGCCCGCCTTGGTCTTGGCCCCGAGCGCACCGGCGGCGATCAGCTGCTCGAGCCACGGCGGAGAGACGAACAGCCCATGCCAGGGATCCTGCGGCAGACCCTCGCGCATGGTGCGTACCACGTGCGCAAAGGTATCGAGGCCGACGACGTCCGCGGTGCGGAAGGTCGCGGATTTCGGCCGCCCGAGGCGAGGTCCGGTCAGATCGTCGACCACGTCGAAGCGCAGTTGATATTTGGCCGCGTTGGCGAGCGTGGCGAGCAGCGAGAACACCCCGACGCGGTTGGCTACGAAGTTCGGCGTGTCCTTGGCGCGGATCACGCCCTTGCCGAGTGTGGTGACCAGGAATGTCTCGAGATGATCGAGGATCGGGGCATCCGAGGCGCTGCACGGAATCAGTTCAGCGAGGTGCATGTAGCGCGGCGGATTGAAGAAGTGCACCCCGCAGAAACGCGATCGCAGCGCCGCCGGACAGGCCTCGGCGAGCGCCTCGATCGACAGTCCCGAGGTGTTGGTGGCAAAGATCGTCCGCGCCCCGAGCACCGGCGCCACCTTGTGGTACAGGTCGCGCTTCCACTCGAGTCGCTCGGCGATCGCCTCGATGACCAGGTCGCACTCGGCCAGCCGGCCGAGATCCTCGGCGTAGTTCGCCGGCTGGATGAACTCGGCGATGCCAGGCTCGGCGAGCGGCGCCGGCTGCTGCTTGCGCAGCGCGGCAATGGCTTTCTCGGCGATGCCGCTGCCGCCTTCGGGATCGGGCAGATCGAACAACAACGTCGGCACCTGCGCGTTGAGCAGGTGCGCGGCGATCTGCGCGCCCATCACGCCCGCGCCGAGCACGGCCACCTTGCGGATCATGAAATTCGTTTCAGACATGACTTCCTCTGCTGCTGCGGTCCGCGCTGCGGACCGTTCATGGCGCGGCCCGCCGGCCGGGCCGCTCACTGTCTCTGCGGTCCACTCAGCTTGACGTACCCTCGCCGCGGGGCGTCGTCATACCGGCCAGCACGAACGGTACCACGTGCTTGACGATCAGATCCGGATCGCGCGCCGATACGGCCGAACGGCCGAAGAGTTTCAAGATGTCGTTGCCCGCGAACGCGTGAAACATCACGCTGAAACCGAGGTGCAGTCGCCAGGCGACTTCCTCGGCCGTGAGCTCCGGCAGCGCGCGCCCCAGCGCTTCGGTGTAGCGAGAGACCAGATGGCCCCACTCGCGCGAGAGCGTCTCGCGCAGCGCGCGGTGATTCTCCACCAGCACGCGCGAGAACAGACGCACGAACAGCGCGCCACCGCGCGAGGGATCCTTCGAGAGTGCCAGTGCTGGACGCACGTAGCACATCACCACCGCCTCGGCATCGAACCTCGCGGTGCCAGTCGATGCGCGCGCCTCGAGCGAGTCGAGTTCGCGCAGGCATTCGCGCGCCCAGGGCTCGAAGCGGCGGGCGAACACCGCCTCGAACAGCGCATTCTTGGAGCGGAAGTGATAATTGACCGCGGCGAGATTGACCCCGGCCTGCTGCGTGATCAACCGCAGCGAGGTGGCCTCCAGGCCCAGCTCGACGAACAGCCGTTCGGCCGCCTCGAGAATCCGCAGGGCGGTCTCCGAGTACTTCGGCTCGGCAGGTGCGCCGTCAGCGGACAGGGAGGCGGATTTCACCGGGGCAGTACCTTAAACAACCGTTTTAAACGTACATTTATTTTAAATCTCGGTCAAGCCGTCTCCCGGCGGCCGGATCAGTCCCAGCGGCCGCGTGCGGCAGCCTCGAGCAGCCGCGGCGCCGGCGCCCAGCGCGCGCCGTGGCTGCGTGCGAGCCGCTCCATCGTCGCAATCACCTTCTCGAGTCCGTCCTGCAGGCCCCAGTACATCGGACCGCCCTTGTACGCCGGAAAGCCGTAGCCGTGAATGTAGACCACATCGATGTCGCCCGAGCGACTTGCGATGCCCTCGGCGAGGATCTTCGCCCCCTCGTTGATGAGCGGATGCAGCAGCCGCGCCAGGATCTCCTCCTCGGCGATCGCGCGCCGCTCGATGCCGAGCTCGCGTGAGACCGACTCGATCAGGGCGAGCGCCTCGGGGTTGTGCCGGCGCTTGCCCCCCTCGTAGCGGTAGAAGCCCGCGCCGCTCTTGCGTCCCAGACGGCCCTCCTCGGCCATGCGCCGCAGGATCGGCGACCAACGCTCATCGGCCGGCAGCGTGCGATTGCGGCGGATCGCCCAGCCGACGTCGTTACCGGCCAGATCGCGCATCGCCAGCGGCCCCATGGCGAACCCGAACCCCTCGATCACCCCGTCGACCTGCTCGGGGGTGGCGCCTTCCTCGAGCAGCCGCTCAGCCTCCACCCCGTAGTAGAGCAGCATCCGATTGCCGATGAATCCATCGCAGTTGCCGGCCATCACCGGGATCTTGCCCAGGCGCTTGGCGAGCGCCATGACGGTGGCGAGCGTCTGCGGAGAACTCGCCGCGCCGCGCACGTTCTCCATCAGCTTCATCACGTGCGCGGGACTGAAAAAATGCGTGCCGACCACCTGCTGCGGCCGACCGGTCACCTGCGCGAGCTGGTCGATGTCGAGCGTCGAGGTGTTGGTGGCGAGGATTGCGTGGGCGGGCAGATTCCGATCGAGCTGCTCGAACACCGCGCGCTTGAGCTGCGGATCCTCGAACACCGCCTCGATGGCGATGTCGGCCGTCGCGAGCGACTCGTAGCCCGTGGTGCCGGTAATGCGTTGCAGTGCCGCATCGGCTTGCGCACGGCTCAGCCGACCCCGCTCGACGGTCTGGGCGTACACGGCACGGATCCGCTCCATCGCGGCCGCGAGCGCTGCGTCCGAGACATCGAGCAGCGTCACAGGAATGTCCGCAGTGGCGAACAGAACCGCAATCCCCGCCCCCATGGTGCCGCCGCCGCCCACTGCGGCGCGCCGGATCGGCAGCGGCTCGACCTGTGCCCCCACCCCCTCGATCTTACGGGCGGCGCGCTCGGCATCGAACACATGCATCAGCGCCTTGCGCTGCGGGCTCTCGCGGCACTCCAGGTAATACCGGCGCTCGAGCGCAAACGCCTCGGCGCGCCCCCGGGTGCAAGCCGCCTCGATCGCATCGGCGATGCGCCAGGGGGCGAGCTGGCCCTTGAATTTACGCTCATGCGCCGCACGCCAGGCGCTGAACAGCTGCCGATCGACGCCGGTGACCTTCTCCTCGCGCTCACTGGCGAGCGGCCCGGGGCCTTCGTCGGCGAGGCGGCGCGCCCAGGCCAGGGCCTCGGGCAACAGAGCATCGGCCAGCGCATCGATCACCCCGAGCGTGCGCGCACGCGCCGCCGGGAGCGCCTCGCCCGTCGAGATGGCCTCGAGCGCCGCCTGCGGCCCGGCGAGTCGCGTGAAGCGCTGCGTACCGCCGGCACCGGGAATCAGGCCGAGTTTCACCTCCGGCAGGCCCACCCTCGCGCCGCTCGCGGCAATGCGCGCATGACAGGCGAGCGCGAGCTCGAAGCCCCCGCCGAGCGCCACACCGTCGATGGCCGCCACGACCGGCTTGCCGAGCGATTCGATCCGAGCGATCACCTCGAGCAGGATCGGCGGCTCGAAGGCTGCGCCGGAGGCGATCTCGCGGATGTCCGCGCCGGCCGGAAACGAACCGTTCGCGCCGATGATGACCACGGCCCTGACCGTAGCATCGGCAGCGGCGCGGTTCATGCCCTCCATCAGTCCACGGCGCACCTCTAGACTGAGCGCATTGACCGGAGAGTTGTCGATTTCAAGGACGGCGACGTCGCCGTCGCAGCGATAATGGGTCGGCACGGTACTTCCCAACAAAGCAATCGCACGATGGTAGCGCGCCGCGCGCGTGTTATCGAGCCATCCGCGACCCGCGCCGCCTTCAGCTCGTGATGATCTGGCGCGCTTTTAGGGCCTCGAGCACGTGCCGCGCTTCCTCTTCCGGTCCGATTGGACTCGGCGTCAGCACGATCTCCGGGCTCTGCGGCGCCTCGTAGGGCGAATCGATGCCGGTGAAGTTCTTGATCTTGCCTTCGAGCGCACGCGCATAGAGGCCCTTCGGATCGCGCCGCTGGCACTCCTCGAGCGGCGTGTCGACGAAGATCTCGATGAACTCCTCGGCCTCGAGCAGCTCGCGCACCATGCGCCGCTCGGCGCGGAACGGCGAGATGAACGAACACAGCACCACCGCCCCGGCGTCGACGAACAGCTTGGCCACCTCGCCCACGCGGCGGATGTTCTCGACGCGGTCCGCGTCGGTGAAGCCGAGGTCGCGATTCAGGCC
>JAPTUI010000282.1 GCA_028067895.1 Pseudomonadota bacterium
GCTCCCGGAGAGCCTCCCTGAGCCGCTCGTCCTGCGCAGGATCCAAGTACCTGACCTTGGGGCAGCGGTCGATTCTCGGCCGCTCCACGCGGCGCACGACGTTCTCGGGAAGCTTGCCGAGCCTCACTGCACGGGTGAGCACGCCGGAGAGGGTCATTACGTCGCGCAGGATGGTCGAAGGTTCGGTTCCTGTGCTGAGCCGACGGGTGCGCCAATGCTCGATCAGCTCGACGGTGATGTCGGCGAGCGGCTTGGAGTACCAATCCCCGAAGCAGGTCGCAAGCCGCTGCAGGGTTCGCTTCGCCCCCTTTGGGCCTGTTCGCCATCAGCCATGGGCGATAGGAGTCCTCGATGAACTGCGCGAGCGTAACTCCCACGGCACCGTCCAGCCCATACGTAGGCGCCCTTCCGTGGGCGAGATTGCCGAGCACCTTCTGGCAGCGCTCGCGGGCCTGGTCAGGAGTGAGCTTGCCGACCTTACCGAGCGCTACGCGAGTGTTGCGCCCGTTCCTCGCGTAGAAGCTGCGCACACCGGACGGCTGCACCCGTAGAGTGAACCCCGGCAGCCGGGAATCGTAAATCTCGAAGGGCTTCTCGGCCGGCTGCGCCGCCTTGCTCGAGAGAAGCTTGGCGCCGATGATCGCCCGCATTTGCAGCCCTCTCCGGCCCCCGATCCACGACTGCAGGGGCCGGTTTGCAGTCGCTTATAAGCGCAAGCAGTCTACAATGCGGTCGTGCTGGGTAGCAATGGGTCGCGGACGGTATGATTCTCGGAATACCGTAAAATGCAGTGCTGTTGTATGTCTCAGAGCGTAAGACACTGAATTGCCGGCGAATCAGAAGTCGGCACGAATTCGCATTCGTAATGCGCGGGTCGTAGGTTCGAATCCTATTCCCGGCACCATTTCCTAAATTCATTTAAGAACTCAAGAGATCCCATCGGGGTCCTCGGCGTACCTTCGTGGGGTACGCGCATGAACCCTCCCGAGCAACGCGCTGCTCGGCGCACACTATGGCCTCTGCTGACTTCTGGCGATGCCTCCGAGAACCTCTCGGTCCTCGTAGCACAGCGGCACACCGCCAGATCTCCCCGGGTATTGCGCACCCTCTTTCACGCTTATGCGCGTCGGATCTAAATCACACCGTTCCGTGCAAGTACTGGGCTTTGACGATTATGGCCGTCTCACCCCAGTGCGCCGCCTCTATCCGCTTCCTGTTCGTCACGCCAGCGCTTTGCCTCCGGCTTCCTTCAGACCCCCAGTCGCCCGGGCAGCCCTTACCGTGCAGCTAGCACTTCCCCTTGCCGGGTGTGCAGAGGACTTCCACCTCCTAGAGAGTGCGCCCTGCCGGGCGCACCACAAAAAGATGCCGCCTTGCGGCGGCATCTCCTCAAGATCGCAGTGACAGGCCAGACCGACCTGGCATTGAACCAATCAACTCGCTTTGCGTCGACGCAGCATCCACCCCATGCCAAGCAGTCCAGCAGCGAACATCACGAGCGTGCCGGGTTCGGGCAGCGCCGGACCACTGAGGGTCGCCACCAAATCAGCGGGCGAGCCATTCGATTCTACGTACGTCAGCGTAAACGGCGTATTGTTGCCCGCGCTCAGCCAGTTGCTGCTCGTCGTGTAGCTATTCGGGCCGGCATCCTGAATCACCGCCGTGTTGCCCGAGCCAGTGTAAAAGCTAGCGCCATCATCGTGCCCAATGCTGAGCCACAGGGCCGGGCCAGAGTACATGCCAGTGAACGACAGGTAAGTATTGTAGACCTCACCAAACAGACTCATCGTCGTGCCGAGCAACTGCGTCTCACTGATCGAACCAGTGTAATTGGAGATGTTCGATGAGCTGAAGCCAAAATCTTGGAACGTGTTCAGCAACGCATTCTGACCGTTGTTTCCAGAATTATTCGTGAAGTCGATGTTACCGGTGTACGTGAACGTCGCAAGCGCAGGGGTGGAAGGCTCATTTTTCAGCGTCGCGTATTTGGTGACGCCGTTACCATTCCACACCGTCACCGTGTAGGAATTGCCGGTGACGAATTGACTCAGATTTGCCGAGGCCGGCATGGGCGCTGCCTGAGCGGCGCCGATGCCTACGGCAAGGGCGGCAGAGGCGGCAAGCAGGGTGTGCCAGGTTTTCATGGGAAATGCTCCAAACAAAAAAATGGGGTGCCCGACCCGGATTAAGCAAATATGATGCCAAAATAAAATATCTTTTTAAAACAATGAGATGCTGTTCCCACGGCGACGCTGCTGTATAATCTTTCGACATTGATCTGAACGCGATTTCCACGCTCCAGCGGCGAACATAATCCTTGAACTTAAGCGTCAGAATCCGAGCTGAACCGGCACGTACCGCGGTGGCACTCGGTGCCGGGGACGGACGAAAGAGACTCTCCGTGCCACCGGGAAGTCCGCGCGACGGTCCGGCTACAGACCGCGACAACGTCAGGCGCATCATGCCGCCCAGACCGGCAGGCCGACGCACCAACGGGCAATCTGCATGCGCTGCATCAGCGCGTCCCTACAGATGCCCACACGAACAAAACGCTGGAGCGCCACTTGCCGTGGCACGCCCGCTGATTGTGCCCGGCACTACCGCGCGCAGTCGCGTGCGCACGGCGGCGTAGTGCTCTCGCCACAAGACGAATGCTCAGCGCTGCAGCGCACCCATCCAGGGACGATAGGACTCGCCATCACGCCGGCCGGACCACACTGGCCGCATGCTTCGCCCCCACACCCCGGCGGCGCGAACCGATCAAGAGCGCCGGCGCAGGCCGTCCTAAGACCCTCCCGGCAGGCGCCGCCACGACCTCCGCGCCGTCTGCGCCGTCGCTGCGGCCCAATGCGTTTTCGCTACCGACTGCGGCAGCAAGGCTGCGAGACTGTTGCAGAATCGCTTCGCTCGCCGATGAGGCCTGCTCGACCAATGCCGCGTTCTGCTGGGTCACATCGTTCATCTGTGCCACCGCGCGCGCAATCTGATCGATCCCGCCGCTTTGCTCGACCGATGCCGCCGCGATCTCCGCCACGATATCGGTCACCCGCTTGACCGACCCGACGATCGCCTGCAGGCTCTCTCCGGATTGCGCGACCAGGCGCGAGCCGTCGGCAACCTTCAGGCTGCTGTCGTGGATCAGCGCCTTGATTTCCTTCGCAGCCGAGGCGGATCGACCCGCCAGGTTGCGCACCTCGCTGGCGACCACTGCGAAGCCGCGGCCCTGTTCACCCGCCCGGGCGGCTTCGACCGCCGCGTTCAATGCCAGAAGATTCGTCTGAAACGCGATCTCATCGATGACGGTGATGATCGCCGCGATCTTGCTACTCGCCACACTGATCGCCTGCATCGCGTCAACGGCGTGGTTGACGATCGCGCCGCCCTGCTCGGCGCTCTCGCGGGCCGCACAGGCCAGCTGCTTCGCGGTGGCCGCATTATCCGAGTTCTGCTTGACCGTTGCGGTCATCTCTTCCATGGAACTGGCCGTTTCCTCCAGACTTGCCGCCTGCTCCTCGACTCGCTGACTCAGACTGGCATTTCCGTCCGCGATGTCCTTGGCACTTTCGGTCACCTCCTGCGCCGAATCGCGGATCTTCTGCACCAGAGCCGCCAGACGTTGCGTCATGAGCTTCTGCTCCGTGACGTCGGCAGCAAATTTCACTACACGCAGCGGCCGGCCGCTTGCATCAAGGATCGGATTGTAGGACGCCTGCAGCCAGACCTCACGGCCGTCCTTGCGGATGCGCCGATATTCGCCCGCATCAAACTCGCCACGGCGAAGTTTGGCCCAAAAATCCTCGTACGCCGCACTCTGCGCGTACGCGTGGTCGACAAAGATACGGTGATGCTTGCCTTTGATGTCCTCAAGGGAATAACCGCTCACTCGCAAGAAGTGCTCGTTCGCGTCGCGGATCGTGCCGTCGAGCTCGAACTCGATGACGCCCTGGGATTTGTTGATCGCTTTGAGCCTGGCTTCGAAATCGGCGGCCTGCACCTTTTGCGCCGTGACATCGGCACAGAACTTGACCACTTTGACGGGCTGGCCGGATTCATCGAGAACCGGGTTGTAGGTCGCTTGCAGCCACACCTCGCGCCCTCCCTTGCCGCGACGCAGGTATACCCCCGAGTCGTACTGTCCACGGCCGAGCTTCTCCCAGAACAGCTGGTAGTCGCGACTCTGTGCGTACACCGGTTCGACCAGGATACTGTGGTGCCGGCCCTTGATGTCCTCGAGGGTATATCCGGTGACGCGCAGGAAGTTCTCGTTGGCAGCCAGAATTTCGCCCTGCAGCGAGAATTCTATGATGGCCTGCGAACGATTGATCGCGGCGAGCTTCGCGCGCAGCTCGGCGAGTTCGAGCGTGGCAGCGGCGCTGCCGCGGCCGACAGCGGATCTGAAGGCGGACGAGATTCTCTTTAACATGCGATTGAACCGAGTTGGATACAGGGCAGGTGGCGCGCATCCCACGCGAAACGATATGAGGCGCTTCAGGGCCATCACAGCCCGGGACTATGGACGCCCGGAATACCGGGACACCACGGACGCTTTCAGGAACCGATACATCCGCTCAGCACTGTGTTTCGGCAGCCTGACACCGGACTGGATCCGTAGAAATACGGATGCGTCACCCGTCGCACTCGCCGGTCGGACGGTCTGGACGGGATTGGCGGGCTCTCACGGCCGCTCGCATGAGAATCCGCCGCAGCTGGTGTCTCGCGAGGCGTGACGGATCATCCCCCGAACGCTGAAACGCACAGCGAGCGCCGAGCGGCGCGAGCCCGATCCGTGGCGCTGAAGAACCGGCGCGCTGCGTCACCGGTCAAGGTCGGCGCAGCACACGGTCACGTCCGGATTTCGTCAGACGCCCCTTGCAGGGCGTCGCTGCGCGTGTTCAATACTGAACTTCATGGCTCAGTGTTTGATATCCGACTTCGACGCCTCCTTCGCTGCGCTCTCAGATGCCACCCGACGCGGCATCCTGGAGCAGCTGGGGCGTTCCGACGCTTCGCTCACGGAGCTTGCCGCGAAATTCCGCATGACCCTCACGGGCATGAAGAAGCATGACAGGGTCTTGGAACAGGCCGGACTCGTCGCAACACAGAAAATCGGGCGCGTCCGCACGTGCAGGCTCGGCCAGCGGCGACTGGAAGAAGAAGCCGCGTGGATCGAACGATACCGTCGGCTCTGGGAAGCGCGTTTCGATGCGCTCGACGCGGTGCTCGAGGATTTGAAGCAGAACGAGAAGATCGCTGACAACCACACGAAAAATGAGCCTACCGCCATGAAGAATTCCACCACTGTCGATCGAACGTCCGATCGGGAGCTGCTCGTCACACGAACCTTCAACGGGCCGGCACACCTCGTGTTCGCGGCGTGGACCCGGCCTGAGCTGCTCAAACGGTGGTGGGCTGCCCAATCATTTTGAATCGGCTTCATGTCATGCGAGGTCGATCCACGAACCGGGGGCAGTTACCGCTTCGTGTTCGGCCACCCGTCTTGCGAGCAGCCTCTGGAGTTTTTCGGCAAGTACCTGCAAGTGACGCCGCACTCGCGCCTCGTGGGGACGAATGAGGCAGGGGGAGAAGGCGGGGCGGTCACGACCGTGACCTTCGGGGAACGCGGTGGCGAGACGCAAGTCGTCATGCACGACCTCTACCCGTCCAAGGAAGCGCTCGATGGCGCGATGGCCTCCGGCAGCACCTGCGGGTTTACCGAGGCATTCGAACAGCTGGACGTGCTTCTCGTCACGCCAGACTCGAACGTGGAGCAGCCCTGACCGCATCCCGCTCGCAGGCGCTCGCCACCGTGCACTGAATGGCAGAGTGAATCCCCGACGGCGCCCATCGGCCCGCACTGGGCAGCCCCTGCGGCCCGTTGCCCCCCGAAGCGGATGCGAAACACCGCTCGGGCCCGCCGAATGAGGCTCCTCCGCGCCTCACACCAGCGGAACGGATGAAGTTCCTCAGGAACCGCGGTGCTGTCGTGCACTCGGGAGCGGCAGCCCGCGGCATCGCGCCCGGGCGTCACCGCTGCGGGCCCCTGCGCCTCTTGCACCCCAGCGGCTCGGCCCTGCTCCCCGGTGCACGCGGCGCACCTGCCACCGGTACCGGTCGGTCGGTCGGCCGAGATCACGATACGGCACGCGCACCTCATGATTGTCTTGCACCACGGGACGCCGTGGCCCTAGGCAAATCCACTACGTAATTGGCGCTATGTAGAGTCCGCGTTGCCGACCGTTACCTCCATGAATGTTCCCTGCCTCGATTCAAAAGAATATGTCAACTCCCCCTGCTCGCCAGCCGGCCTGAACGGATCTGCATGAACGCTCCCGCCCATGCCGCCGTACCTGCCACCCCGCTTTTCGACTCCTACGTCGAGCTCACGCGCGCGCTGCTCACTCCGGTCACCGGCATCTGCTTGTTCGATGAGCAACTGAATAGCATCGGATCGACGCCCGGGACGCCCGTCGACTCGGTTGCGCAGTGGCTGCGAATCTCAGGCTGCAGCGGTACCCCGACATCGCCTCCGGAGCCTTGCACCACGGGCCTGCGCACCGGTCAGCTCCTCACGGCACTGCCCATCAGCACCTCCGATGCCGAACTGCTCGGCGTACTGTGCATCGAGCAGCCCGTCCTCGCGGCACGCGCCGCACCGGCCCGGCACGCCGCCCAGCTCGCCGCGAAGCTCAAACCGGTGCTGGACTCCCTGAATCGCGAACTCAGCGCGCGCCAGCCCCGCAGCAAGAAGCTCCAGACGCTGATCGAGCGAACCGCCGAGCTCGAGTGGCTCTTCAACGTCACCGGCGATCTGCGGGGCGGGTCCGACGAGAACCGCATGCTCGAGCAGCTGCTCGCTGCCGCAACGGAACGCCTGCAGTGTGCACTCGGGGTGCTGTATGTGCCGGAGAAGCGCCTGACCCTCGAACATCAGCGGGACCCGAAGAGCGCCTCACCGCTGCTTCGAGCATGGGCCGAAGCGCGCCCCGGGCTGCTCACCTGGACTCAGCGGCAGAGCCGCCCCCTGCTGGTCAACGGCGCAGGACGCTCCGGCACGAACGTCGTGCCCTGCAAGATCCTCGCGGTGCCCGTCGTGCCGGACCACGGGCGAAGCATCGGACTGCTCGCCTTCTTCAATCCCCCCGATGCCCGGGACTTTCAGAACCGGCACCTGTATCTGGCCCGTCACCTCGGCCGGCGCAGCGCCACCGTCGTTGCGGCGCAGTTTGATCTGATGACCGGACTGTATACCCGCGACGGACTGGAACAGATGTACGGGCGAGTGCCGGAGGACTCCGGACCCGCCGAGCGCAGCGTCATTTACGTCGACGTCGATCACATGGACATCGTCAATGAGCTGCACGGGTTCGAGCTCGGCAATGAATTGCTGGTACGCGTGGCCGATACTCTCTGTCCGCCCCAACTACCCGCAGGTGCGCTCGCGGCGCGGATCGCCGGTGACCGGTTCGCCGTCGTGCTGCCGGACACCGACCCGCGAAGTGCCACTGCCGCCGCGCAACGCATCCAGCAAGCCGTCAGCGCCCTGGTCATCGGGCCGGCCGATGCCCCGCTCGAGGTCTCCGTCAGTTGCGGAGTCGCGGCGCTCGTGAATATGCCCGAGGGTCTCGCCCGAGCGCTTGCGGCCGCTGAACTCGCCTGCAAGAGCGCAAAGAAGCGCGGACGCAACCGTGTCGAGCTCTACGCAGTAGAGGATTCGAGCATGCTGCGCCGCCACGAGGACATCACCGCCGTCGGCCAGTTGCGTGCCGCGTTCAAGGCCGAACGACTCACGCTCTATGCCCAGCGTATCGCCCCGCTGCGCAATTCCAATCTGCCCGGCGGCTACGAGATTTTGCTGCGTCTGAACGATCCGCAACGCGGCATCGTCGCACCCGGACCTCTGATCGGCGCAGCCGAGCGCTATCAACTGCTGCCGAGCATCGACCGCTGGGTCGCGCACCGCGCAGTCCAGACACTCGCGTCGTACCGCAACACGCTGAAGACGCGTGGCGTCACGTTTGCGATCAATCTCTCCGGCCAGTCAGTCGGCAGCGAAGAGTATCTGCGTCAGCTCATCGAAGACCTGACCGAGGCGAACCTCCCGCCCGGCGGTCTGTCGCTCGAGATCACCGAACAGGCCGCGGTGAAGAGCCTCGCCCAGGCGACGGAGATGATTCGCCGGCTCGCGCCCTGGCGCTGCCGCTTCGCGCTCGATGATTTTGGCACCGGCGCGAATTCGCTCACCTACTTGAACACCCTGCCGTTTGCGCGAGTGAAAATCGACGGCTCATTCGTGCGCGACATCCTCACCAACCCTCGTTCAGAGGCGACCGTGCGCGGCATCCTCGAGCTGGCACGGGGCCACGGCCTGGAGACGGTCGCGGAGTACGTCGAAACCGAAGCCGTCGCCGCGGCGTTGCGCAAGCTCGGCGTCGATTACGCGCAAGGTTACGCCTTCGGCAGACCGGAGCCGCTGGAGGACATCCTGAAATCCCTGGCGCAAGATGAATCCCGGCGGCTGCGCCGGCTCTATCTGGAACTGTAGCGCTGCGCGCCGCCCTCGTCCGCGGCACCGCCGCGCAGCGGTGATAGGTAAATGACCGAATAACACGAACAGCCGGACTCCCCACCCATTATGGGGTCCCGCGCCGGGACACCGTCATTTGCAATCACAGGAGAGTCGCCATGAGCCTGATTCGCTGGGATCCGTTCGCGGACGTCGAGAACCTGTTCAACCGCATGATGCCGCGCATGCCGCGCGGACCGCGCCTGTCCGTGGAGGACGATGGCGGCGTCACCTTCGAATGGTCGCCGTCGGCGGACATCAGCGAGACCGACAAGGAATACCTGGTGCGCGCCGATCTGCCGGGCCTGAAGAAGGAAGAGGTGAAAGTCACCTTCGCCGACGGCGTGCTCACCATCCAGGGCGAGCGCAAGCAGCACAAAGAGCAGACCACCGAGAAGTTCCACCGGGTGGAGAACTCCTACGGCACCTTCACCCGCTCGTTTTCGCTGCCCGACAACATTACGCCCGATGCCATTCGCTGCGAGAGCAAGGATGGCGTGCTGAGCGTGCACATTCCGAAGGCTGAACAGAAAAAGCCCAAGGAAATTTCGATTCAGTAAAGATCAGGCGCTCTGCACCGTCCCGGGCCGCAGAGGCCCGCGGGCCGCGTCAGTGAGCCCCATCGAAGACACACCGCGGGCCGGCCCGCAGGCCGATCCGCGGTGTGTTGGACGCTCACTCAGGCGCGGCGCCAACCGCTGTTCGCGCCGCCGCCACGCTCACTCTGCGTGCGCGGACCGCGACGGTCCCCGCCGAAGCCCCGGCCGGCCTCGCCGCGAGGCGCTCCCGCCGGTCGAGAGCCGCGCGGCTCTGCGTGACGATGTGCTGAGTGACGCTGGCCGTCCTGCGGCGCCGCCGTTCGCGCAGGGCTGCCGAGTGCGCGTTCCTGTCGTTGTCCCTGTCCCTGTTGCGGACGCTGTCCCTGTCCCTGTTGCGGACGACGAGGCCCGCCACGGCCACCGCGGTTGCCGTTGCCGCCGCCCCGATCCCGATGCATCTCACGCGGCGGCCCCCGATCGGGCTCCGCAGGCATGTTCAGAATCGGAAAGGCCGGTACGGCGGTGGCTTCGATCGGACGCTTCAGGAGCCGCTCGATGTCGCGCAGCAATGGCTCCTCGTCCGGTGACACCAGCGACACCGCCGCGCCGCTCGCTCCGGCACGGGCCGTGCGGCCGATCCGGTGCACATAGTCCTCCGGCACGTTCGGCAACTCGTAGTTCACCACATGCGGGAGTTCTTTGATGTCGATGCCGCGCGCAGCAACTTCGGTCGCCACCAGCGCCGTGACGCGCAGGCTCTTGAAGTCCGCCAGCGCGCGTACCCGCGCCGCCTGGCTCTTGTTGCCGTGGATGGCCGCGGAGTTGATGCCGGCGCTCTCGAGCTGCTTGGCGAGGCGGTTCGCACCGTGCTTGGTGCGGGTGAACACCAGCACCTGCTGCCAGTTGCCTTCGTTGATCAGATGCGCGAGCAGGTGACGTTTGCTCTCCTTCGGCACCCGATAGAGCGACTGTGTCACGCGCTCGGCCGTCGAATTGCGGCTGGTCACCTCGACGTTGACCGGATCGTGCAGGAACCGCTGCGCCAGAGCGCGGATGTCCTCGGAGTACGTCGCGGAGAACATCAAGTTCTGGCGCTGCGCCGGCAGCAGCTTCAGCACCCGCCGGATCGCGTGAATGAAGCCCATGTCGAGCATGCGGTCGGCCTCATCGAGCACGAAGCAGGAGACGCGGCTCAAGTTCAGCGCGCCCTGCTCGCTCAGATCGAGCAGCCGGCCAGGGGTCGCAATCAACAGATCACAGCCGCGGCGCAGCTGATCGATCTGGGGATTGATGCCGACGCCGCCGAACACGACCGCGGAGCGCAGCTTCAGGTAGCGGCCGTAACCGGTGGCGTTGTCGGCGATCTGCGCCGCGAGCTCGCGCGTCGGCGTGAGCACCAGCGCGCGCGGGGCCGGATGGGCCCCGTGGGCCGCATCCTGCGTCAGACGCTGCAGGATCGGCAGCACGAAGGCCGCCGTCTTGCCGGTGCCGGTCTGGGCGCCGGCCAGCACGTCACGGCCGGCGAGGATGGCGGGAATGGTGCCCGCCTGGATGGGAGTCGGCGCCGAATAGCCTTTTTCTTGCACGGCGCGCAGCAGCTCGGGCAGCAGCCCGAGGTCGGAAAACGACATGAATACCTCTGTCATTCAAGCTCGCGCAAACGGCCGGGCGTCCGCGTCGGCATTGCCGGCGGATCAGCCATTTCTGTGGCCGTGGCGGTCGGAGCGAGGGGGTGGTTAGGGGAAATCGAAGCGAAGCCGGAGCGGCTTGACCGCGAGCGAGGCAGGCGCAGACCGCTTGGCGCCTGTATAGTCTTGCGGGACGGACTATACCGGTCGGCAGGCCGCGCGTCCATGGTTTCTATGGCATGAGATGTCCCTGATCACACTTCGCGATGCGCAGCTTGCCTTTGGCGAGCACGCCCTGCTCGATGGCGCCGCCCTGGCGGTACAAGACGGTGAACGGCTCGGGTTCATCGGCCGCAACGGCACCGGCAAATCCACGGTGCTGAAAGTCATCGCCGGACTCACACCGCTCGATGACGGAGAGGTGCAGCGCCGCTCGGGCCTGCGCATCGCCTACGTCGAACAGGAGCCGGTGATTGCGCCGAGCGCCACGGTGAGCGAGAGCCTGATGGAGCGTGCACGCACGCTCGCGCACGCCGCCGCCTGTTCGGCCGAAGAGCTGCATGGTGCCGACCGCGAGCGCTGGCAACTGCTGTCACGCCTGGCGGAGTTCCTGCAGCGCTTCGGTCTCGACGGCAACCAGAGCCCGCACCAGCTCTCCGGCGGCGAGCGCAAACGGGCTGCCCTCGCCCTCGCCTTTGCCTCGGGACCCGATCTGCTGCTGCTCGATGAGCCGACCAATCACCTCGACATCGAGGGCATCGCCACGCTCGAGGCGTTCACCCAGAGAGTCCCGGCGGCGATCATCGTGACGCACGATCGGGCGTTCCTCGATGCCATCGCCACGCGCATCATCGAGCTGGACCGCGGCGTGATCCGCTCCTATCCGGGTAACTTCGCCGCCTACGAGAGCCGGCGCGACGAGGAGAAGGTCGCCGAGGACCTGCAGCGGCGCCGCTTCGAGAAGTTCTGGGCGCAGGAGGAGATCTGGATCCGCAAGGGCGTCGAGGCCCGCCGCACGCGCAATGAGGGCCGGGTGCGGCGCCTGGAGCGCCTGCGCCAGGAGCGCCTCGAGCGGCGCGACCGGGTCGGCAGCATCAAACTCGCGCTCGATGCCGGCGAGCGCTCCGGACGACTGGTGGCGGAGCTCACCGACGTGCGCCAGAGCTTCGGCGGACGCACCCTGATCTCGGGGTTCTCCACCCGCATCATGCGCGGCGACCGAGTCGGCCTGATCGGCGCGAATGGTGCCGGCAAGTCGACGCTCCTGCGCATCATCCTCGGCCAACTGACGCCCGAACACGGCAGTGTGCGACTCGGCACCAATCTGCAGATTGCATACTTCGATCAGATGCGCGAACAGCTCGATCCCGAGGCCACGCTGGCCGAAGCGATCAGCCCCGGCTCGGATTGGATCACCATCGGCACCGAGCGTAAGCACATCATGACCTATCTCGGGGACTTCCTGTTCCCGCCCCATCGCGCCAAATCCCCGGTGCGCATGCTCTCGGGCGGTGAGCGCAACCGGCTGTTCCTCGCCCGCCTGTTCGCCCGGCCGGCGAATCTGCTCGTGCTCGATGAGCCGACCAATGACCTGGACATCGATTCGCTCGAACTGCTCGAACAACGCCTGCAGGACTACTCCGGTACGCTGCTGCTGGTGAGTCACGACCGGCGCTTCCTCGACAACGTCGTGACGCAAACCATCGCCGCCGAGGGCGGCGGCGAATGGCGCGCCTACGTGGGCGGGTACACCGACTGGCTGCGGCAACGGCCGCAGATGCGTACGTCGCAGCCGCAGACCGAAAGTCCGGCGCTCGCCGAGGCGGCACCGGCGCCGGCCAAACGCGCCGCCCGCCCCGCGCGCCTCGGCTACATGGAGGGGCGTGAGCTGGCCGCACTGCCCGGACAGATCGAGGCGCTCGAGCGCGAACAGGCCGAGATCGGTGCGCGTCTGAGCCAGCCCGATTACCGCAACGGCGGTGTCGAGCGCATCCGCGCCGACGGCGAGCGCCTCAATGCGCTCACCGCAGAACTCGAACGGTGCTATGCGCGCTGGGAGGAACTCGAAGCGCGCCGGGGCGCCAGCTGACTCAACGCGTCGGGCGCGCCCCGCTCATCCAAGCGTTCACCGCTGCGGTGCGCGCCGCCGGCGGCAACGCCTGAGCGGCGTGCTCACGCGTACGGCGGGGTATCCGCTCACTCGCCACGGCCTCGTCCGGCTTGATCAGCACGAAGTCGCTCTCGAGCGCCTCACCCAGC
>JAPTUI010000617.1 GCA_028067895.1 Pseudomonadota bacterium
CCAACGTACGGCGCAAGGGCGAGGCGCACCCTGCGGCCGATGCCGTGAGCCGCGGCGAGATGGCGCCCATCAGAGTGCCGACCGAGACGCTGGTGCCCCTGAGCTTCAAGGTCCCCCCGGAGTTCAAGAAGCGCTATCGGCTGGCCGCGATCGAAGCGGGCTTGAAGCTCAACGAGTTCCTGTTCGCGCTGCTCGAGCGTCATGAGACGGAAAGGCGGAAATCATGAAAACCGCCTTTACGTATAGCGATCGGTCCGGCAAGTGAGATCGAGCGCCGGCGCGCTCTCGGGGAGTGGTCATGACGGAACGCGATGAGCGGGCAGGGCGGGGAAGGCCGGTAGCGATCGGGGAGAGCCGGGCGCTGCGGGAGCTCGAGAAGCGGGCGCGCCAGCAACTGAAGCCCCCGACGCCCGCGCAGCAGCGGGTCATCGAGGCCGCTTGTCTTGCCGACGAGGATGCGGCGCTTGCGCTGCTGTACCAGCACTCCGCGCTCTGCCAGACCTTCCTCCCGTACCGCGATCCCGGGGACGAGGCCCGCACGTGGGAGCGGGTGAACGGCAAAGTGCACCTTGAGGTGCTCGCCGGCAAGGCGATGCACCCGGTCGAGGAGCGGCTCACGCCGGTCGGCTTGCCGTTTGGGCCGAAGGCCCGCCTGGTGCTGATGCACATCAACCAGCAGGCCTTGCTCGCCAGGTCCCCCGAGATCGAGGTGCAGGACAGCCTCACCGGCTTCGTGCGCCGCTCCCTGAAACTCGACACCGGTGGCCGCACGATCCGCACCATCAAGGATCAGCTCTCGCGGCTCTCGGCGGCCTCGATCCGGCTCGGCCTGGTCCGGGAGGGCAGGGCGATGACCGTCAACTCGCAGATCGTCACCGCCTTCGACATCTGGTTCCCGAAGGATGAGCGGCAGCGGGTCTTCTGGCCGTCGACGGTGCGGCTCTCGCTCGACTACTGGGAGAGCCTGAAGGCGCACGCCGTGCCGCTTGCCGAAGCGCACATTGCCGCCTTGTCGCACAGCGGTATGGCGCTCGACCTCTACGCCTGGCTCGCCCAGCGGCTGCACCGGGTGCCGCCCGGCAAGCCCGCCTTGATCACCTGGTCGCTTCTACACGCGCAGTTCGGCGGGGAGATCGGCGGCATCCGGAATTTCCGGCGGATGTTCCGGGTGGCCCTCCAGCAGGTCCTCGAGCTCTACAAAACCGCCCGGATCGATGTGGACGGCCGCGGGCTGACGCTTCACCACAGCAAGCCGGTGGTGCTCCCGAGGCTCTCGGTGGTTGTGGATAACCCGGTGGGAACATAGAGTTATCCACGGGCACTTTGTATCGCTCTCCACGGGCACTTTGTATCGGGGAGGGCGAAAATCCACGGGCACTTTGTATCGCAATCCTATAGTTTAAGAGCCTATAGCTTCCCGATAGTTGGCCGCGCAACCCTGTGGACGGCTCGCGGACGCGACCCGCCCACAGTCCGCGGGCCCTGCAACAGGGTTTGATGGAAACCCTCCAGAGCGAAACCAGAAGGCCTCAGAGCGGAAGGCGGGAGGCAAGTGATGGGGAAGGGCTGTAACCGTCACGAGGGTGTCAGGCGGGCTCTCAGAGCGTT
Source organism: Pseudomonadota bacterium (assembly GCA_028067895.1). GTDB lineage: Bacteria > Pseudomonadota > Gammaproteobacteria > Steroidobacterales > Steroidobacteraceae > 13-2-20CM-66-19. The sequence continues at coordinate 1,609 of JAPTUI010000617.1, forward strand.
CTGGTGGACATGGCTGAATCTGGTGTCCGTGGACATGGCTGAATCTGGTGTCCTAGGCCAAGATTCACGACGGGTTCCCGTCGAAGCCTCCGTACTCGTCAGAGCAACACATGCCCACCTCGATTCAACTCGACGATAAGACCGAACGACGGCTCGAGAAGCTGGCGGTCCTCACGGGACGGACGAAGGCCCACCTCCTGCGCAAGATCATCGCCGGCGGGCTCGATGAACTCGAGGAAGCAGCGCTCGCCGCGGTGACCCTCAAGCGGGTGCGGATCGGACGGGAGAAGGTCTACACGGCCGGCGAGGTGAGGACCGAGCTGGGCCTGAACGAATCTACGAGGACGCGCTGACCCTTCACCCAGCCGCGTCTGCCCGAGTGGTGGACAGCCCGGTCCGGTGTGATATACTTTTGGTATATCTCAATTGCGAGGCTGCCACGATGGATACCGCCAAGATCTTCTGGTCTGGCCGTTCCCAGGCGGTGCGGTTGCCGAAGGACTATCGGTTCGATGCCGCGCAGGTGCGCATTCGCCGGCACGGCCGCACGGTGATCCTTGAGCCGATCGCCGAGGATTGGGAATGGCTCGGAAAGGTCATCGGACCCGTGGACGAGGTCTTCGAACGCGAGGCAGGACGGCAGCCCGAGGAGCAGGTGCGGCCCGGCCTCGAGGACGTGTTTCGCTGAAGTACCTGCTCGATGCCAATGCGGTCATCGCGCTGCTGAAGGGCGGGGAGCGCTTTCTTGCCCGGCTGCGGCGGCATCGGCCGGAGGAGTTTGCTCTCTCCTCGATCGTGGCGCACGAGCTGTATTACGGGGCGTACAAGAGCGCGCGAGCGGAAGAGAATCTTGCGAGGGTGGACGGGCTTGCCTTCCCGGTGCTCGAGTTCGACCGGGAGGACGCACGCTCGGCCGGCGAAGTGCGGGCACGGCTTTCCGGCGCCGGCACTCCGATCGGTCCCTACGATGTGCTGATCGCCGGCCAGGCGCTGGCCAGGAAGCTCATCCTCCTCACCCACAACCGGAAGGAATTTGAGCGCGTGCCGGGGCTGCGGCTCGAGGATTGGGAGTAGGCCGTCCCGCGTCTGCGCACGTCAGCGCTCACTTCGTCGGTGGCAGCTCGAACAGCGCCCGGTCCTCGGCGCGGGTGAGCCCCTGGTTGAGCCACTCCCGGAAGCGCTTCCCATCGAGCTCGCCGGAGGCGACCTTCGTGAGCACGACAGCGCCGGCCAGGATCTTCCTGCGGGTGTCGTCCTTGCGAGCGCGACGGGAGAGCAGGGCACGCTTTCTCGCCTCCACCCGGGCCTGACGCGCCTTGAGCTGCTGGAGCTTTTCCTCGAGCCCCTGGATGCGTTCGTCGAGTTTGGCTGTCACGTGATCTCCCCCTAAGCGCCGACGCCCGGTTGAGTCGCCGAACATCGATAGCCTTGCGCGGTCGCCGGAGTCGCGAGCGCACACGCCCCACCTTGCGGAACCTCTCCGGCATGGCCACCGCCGTCGAGCGAAGAGTGCGGCGTTGAGCGTTGCGCAAAGCTCCAGCGGAGCGTAATCTTCACACGCAGCGGTTGCAAGGGCGCACTTACGAAAAGTCCGGCCCAAAGCGGCCGGACTTTTCTCCAGCGCGCCAGACCCAGCGCTCTCCGGGCCACCCCTGTGACACCGGTGCGCGCCGGCGAAGACAGAACGGCGCACGTGCTCCGGTCGGGCCTCACGGCCCCGATCCTCGCGTGCGTAAGATTGAGGAGGCCACGCGATGCTCGAGCTTCGACCCTGTTGCGAATGCTGTGGAGTGGACCTGCCGGCCGCGAGTCCAGACGCCCGCATCTGCTCGTTCGAGTGCACCTTCTGCGCCTCGTGTGCGGCCGGGGTGCTCGCGGGCGTTTGCCCGAACTGCGGTGGGGAGCTCGTGCGCCGGCCGGTGCGGCCGGCGGCCTTGCTTGCAAGGTATCCAGCGGCGACCGAGCGCCGGGTGCGCGAGCGGCGTTGTGTCTCGGCGTAAGCGATGGCCATCTATCACCTATCGGTCAAGCCCGTGAGCCGCGGCGGCGGACGCTCCGCGACGGCAGCTTCCGCATATCGCGCCGCCGAGCTCGTGCACGATCAGACCACCGGGCAGACCTTCGACTACTCGCGCAAGCGCGGCGTCGAGCACGCCGAGATCGTCCTGCCGACGGAGGCTGCCCGGCGCGACATCAACTGGGCGCGCGATCGCGAGGCGCTGTGGAATGCCGCCGAGCGGGCTGAGAACCGCAGCAACTCGCGCGTCGCGCGAGAGTATGAGCTGGCGCTGCCCCACGAGCTCTCGAAGGCCCAGCGGCTCGAACTCGTGCGGGGCTTTGCCACCGAGATCGCCAACCGGCATGGTGTCGCGGTCGACTTCGCGATCCACGCCCCGCACCGGGAGGGAGACACCCGAAACCATCACGCCCATGTGCTCGCCACCACCCGGGTGATCGAGCCGGCAGGCCTCGGCGAGAAGGCGACGATCGAATGGTCGGACACCAACCGCCGTAAGGCCAAGCTCGAGCCCGCGAAGAAAGAGATCGAGGCGATCCGCGAGCGCTGGGCGCAGCTTGCCAACGAAAGGCTCCACGAGCACGGGATCGAAGCGCGGATCGATCACCGGAGCCTCGCGGTGCAGGGCCTTGAGCGCGAGGCCACCAGTCACCTCGGGCCGTCGGTGTCGGCGCTGGAGCGTCGAGGGATCGAAACCGAGGTTGGTCGGCGCTTGAAGCGCGAGGGGTTGGAAGCCGCGCAGCGGCGCCTCGAGCACGCCGCCGAGCTCGGCAAGATCGAGCGTGAGCGGCGCGAACTTTCGGTCTCGATCCTCGATGTGTCGGGCGACCTCGCGGCGGCCAAGCGCGAACGGGAAGCAGGGCTCAGCCGCCCGCCGGCGCGGAGTCTCGAGGCGCTGCAGAAGGAGGGGCGCGAGAAATGGCTCGCGATGCGCGCCGAGCGGCTGGCGAAGGAAGGGGCTCCCGAGCTGGGCCGGTCCCTCGAGGAGGAGGAACGGAAGCGTTCCGTCGAGCGCTGGCTCGAGTACCGGCGCGACCAGGCGCTCGGGAAGGAGCGGGCGCCGGAGAAATCGCAGGAGCGCAAGGGACCGGAGAAAGATCTCGAGCGCGGGAAAGAGCGGGACGGCCCCGAGATCGAATAGGACGCCGACGAATCGTCCGGTGCAGCGAGCGGCTCCTTATCGGGACATCCACACGAAGAGGACCGTCGAGCCCATGGGTGCGCCTGAGGGTTCTCTGAACGCGTGGTCTGGAGCAGTCACATTCATGGCTTCGCCATCCGTCATAGGGATGAAGGAGGTTGTCATGAACTACATACTGCTGATCTACCAAGGGCCCAACCCCACAGTTCCAGGAACGGATCGCTGGAACGCGCTGCCGAAGAGAGAGCAGGGCGCGATCTACGCGGACTACACAGCGCTCAACAAGACGCCAGGACTCACCCCCGGTTTACCGGCGGGGTTCCCTGAAAAGGCGAGGACCGTGCAGGTGCGCAACGGCAAGCCTGAGGTCAAGGACGGAACCTATCTCACCGAGAGCATCGCCGGATACGCAGTCCTGGAAGCTGAGAACATGGAGGCTGCGGTCGCGCTGGCCGCGCGCATCCCGGCGGCCCGCCTGGGCGGGGCCGTTGAGATCCGCCCGTCGGAACAGTACTGGTGAACCCGTCCGCCGCGGCGGCAACGGCCGGTGATGAAAATCGAAATGGACGAGAACGAGTGGCTGGCGACCCGGTTCGATGAGAACCGGGCTCATTTGCGGGCGGTGGCTTACCGGATGCTGGGCTCGGCCAGCGAGGCGGAGGATGCCGTACAGGAGACGTGGCTGAAGCTCAGCCGCTCGGATTCTGAGGCCGTGCAGAATCTGGGCGGCTGGTTGACGACCGTTCTCGCGAGGGTGTGCCTGGATATGCTGCGCGCCCGCGGCTCGCGCCGCGAGGAGCCGCTCGGCTCGGTGGCCGAGCCGCTGAGCGAAGGCGGCCCGGAAGACGAACTCGTCATGGCCGATGCGACCGGTCCGGCACTCCTCGTCATCCTTGAGGCGCTCTCTCCCGGCGAGCGCGTGGCTTTCGTGTTGCACGACCTGTTCGATCTGCCGTTCGAGGAGATCGCGCGCATCCTCGACCGCACGCCGGCCGCAGCTCGCCAGCTTGCCAATCGCGCCAGACGCCGGGTGCGGGGCGCGGAAGCGCCGGTGGTCGACATCACCGTGCACCGGGAATTGGTGAATGCGTTCCTGGCCGCATCGCGTGACGGTGACTTCGAGCGGCTGCTCGCCGTGCTCTCACCCGAGGTGGTGCTGCGGGCCGACGATCAGGCGGTGCGCATGGCGGCTGGGAGGCAGCGGTACGGCGCTCCCGACCTGGCGCCCGAAGTTCGCGGCCCAGTACGCGTGGCGAGCGCCTTCAAAGGACGTGCGCGCGGCGCCGTCTCCGCGCTCATCGACAGCGAGGCAGGCGCCGTGTGGGCGATCGCCGGGGTGGTCCGGGCCGCCTTCGTGTTTACGATTGCGCAAGAAAAGATCACCGCGATCGACATCGTCATGGACCCGGCTCGGCTCGTGCGGTTGGACGTCAAGATTGATTGACGTCGACGCCGATCGATGGGCACCAAGCTGGGCCAGGAAGCCGCAGTAGCAGCTGTCCGGCCAGGGCCCACTCGTCGGCACCGTTAAACTGATCTTCTCCCCGAGACCCGTCGAGCGAGACGGGCCCGAGATCCACCGCTACGATCTCTCGATCAGCCGGCTGGTCACGAACTTGTCCAGCACGCTCGAGATCAAGGTCTGATACGGCAGGCCTTCGGCGGTCGCGCGCCTGCAGGCCCTCGATCAGTCGCCCGTGAAGAAGGGGTGGCATTGAGAATCGCGGCCGGCCGCCAGAGCTGAAATCGACTGAATCCGGACGTCCCGTCGGGTACAGTCCGGGCGGGGGAGGGAAGGCATGACCGTGGCGCATCACGAGACGCTGATCCACGCCTGGACGCACGGCGGGAAGGGCTTGTTGCTCCTTTACGCGTTGATCGCGGCCGCATCGTTCGCGGGCCTGAAGCGGGGCCGCGCATTGCCTGGCTCGTATCTGCTGTGGCCATTCACAACCGTCGTCACGGTTCTCGTCGTGGGAATCGCGACGGAAATCATCCTCTCGGTGCTCGGCAAGTTCGCCGGTTTCAACCTGCGCGGCGATCCCGTCCTTCTGCCGGCCGCGCTTTATCTCGTCGGGGGCTTTCTCGGCGGGCTCTGCTGGTCGCGGCTCGGCAAGCCCATCGCGGCGATCGAGCGGCGCGGGGCGATGCTGTTCGATGGGGGAGCGGCGCAGCGCGCGATGCGCAAGCGCCGGGCCAAGGCAGGCTCCGAGCCGCTGCCGCTCACGGTCGCCGGCGTCGCGGTGCCGTTCGGGGACGAGATGAAACACTTCAAGTTCCTCGGCGCCACCGGCACGGGCAAGAGCACCGCGATCCGCGAGCTCCTGCATGGGGCGCTGACCCGTGGGGATCGGGCGGTGATCGCCGATCCCGACGGCGGGTATCTCGCGCGCTTCCACAATCCCGCGCGGGGCGATGTGATCCTCAATCCCTTCGATGCCCGGTCGGCGAAGTGGGACCTCTTTGCCGAGCTGCGCAATCCTTACGATGTCGATGAGCTCGCGCAGGCCTTCATCCCGGATCGGGGGTCGGATCCCACCTGGACCACCTTCGCGCGGACGCTGTTCTCGGCGGTGACCGGCCAGGCGCAGGCCGTGGGTATCGGCGATGTCGGGGAGCTATACCGGCTGCTGGTCGCCGCCCCGAAGGCGGAGCTTCTGGCGCTCGTCGCCGGAACGCCGGCGGCGCCGTTTCTGGAGGAAGGGAGCGACAAGCTCTTCCAGGGTGCGCGCTCGACGGTAACGGCGGCCGTGAAGAGCCTGGATTTCGTGCGCCGGCAGGAGGGAGCGCTGGTTTCGGTGCGCGAGTGGATCAAGACCGGCCGCGGCGTGCTGTTCCTTCCCTACCAGGCCGATCAGATCTCGGCGCTAAAGGGGCTCATCTCGATCTGGCTGCGGCTCGCGATCTTCCAGACCTTGAGCCTGGGAGAAGGCGATCGCCGGCTCTGGTTCGCGGTGGACGAGCTCGATGCGCTGGGGGCCATCAACGGACTGCCGGATGCGCTCACTCGCCTCCGCAAGTGCGGCGGGCGCTGCGTGCTCGGCCTTCAGTCTATCGCCCAGGCGAGCACGAACTACGGCAAGGGACCGGCGCAGACCATCATCGAGAACTGCGGCAACACTCTGATCCTGCGCTGTTCGGCATCTGAAGGCGGCGGTACGGCGCAGTACGCCTTGCGCTTGATCGGGGAGCGGGAGGTGGTGCGCTTCGCGCGCTCGCAGAGCCGCTCGAGCGGCCCCAACTTCGGCAGCGGCCACGACACCAAAGGGCACAGCGAACAGACGGCGACGGAGCTCGCGGTCATGGCTGCGGAGATCGAGCAGCTCCCGGATCGGACGGGGTTCCTGAAGTTCGCGTCCCAGCCGGGGTGGATGCGGGTGGGATTCCCGGTCTACAAGATCGAGAAGAGAGCGGCGTCGTTCGTGCCGATTGCGGCGACGTGATCGACGCGTCGCGATAGTCGTGTCAACCTCTGTTCCCCATGAACGATAACGACACGAAAAGCAGATTCTTCCGCGAGCGCCGGCTTCTTCTGGGGGTCAGTGTGGTGCTGCTCGCCCATCAACTCCTCGGAATTACCGTCGGGAATAGCGCGGAAACGCTGGGCTTACGGTTCGAGATCGGCGATCCGTCGAAGATTTGGTGGGCCGTGTGGGCGATCTGGCTGTGGACAGCCGTTTGTGTGGCCCAGCAACTCAACTCGATCAGACCGTGGACGGTGTACCCCAAGGATCGGACCGAGGAGACGCGCAACCGTCTGAGCGACTGGATCGCGGTTCGCAGAGTGCGTAAGGCGGCCCTGAAACATCTCAGAGCAACTGTGACTCGAAAGCTCAATCCCAAGTTCGAGGTCGTGTTCGCCGAACGTAAAAAAGTGGATGCGCCTGATGGGCAGCTACATGAGTTTACCTGTGTCCGCGTGACGGCTCGGTGGCAATGCGACGCCGCAAGCATCTCTGCGGAAAAAGCAGGCGCGTTCGAAGCGGCGATGAAACAGGCCGGATGGAAGATCTCCGGCGGGTCGGACGGGTTCGAAGAGGGCGCATGTAGATTCAGCAAGACCGTAGACGTCCGAATCGTGCCTATCCAAAATGAGCGGTTGATCCGATGGACAGCGTCTACGTGGACGTTGTTCTCGACTTCGTTCGTCACGGATTATTTTGCGCCGCTCGTCATCGCAGTCGCCCCGCTCGTGGTGGCGGGATATCGGGCCGTGACCCAGTACTGGAGCCTTCTTTCCGGGGTAGTGAGGTAGCGGGTACCCCCTCGATCGCCGCTCCACGGGCTTGTAATGCGGCCGATTTTCCGCCGCAGGCTCTGAAATCTCCCAACTGTCGCGCGTGAGCCTCCACTCGACACGCAGAGAGGAGGCGGGCTTGCCTATCGTCCCATTGTGCCACGCCGTTCTCGCCGTCAAGGCCTTCGCGCGCGAGGACGCGCGCTCGCGGAGCGCCGCGGAAGACCGCGGCGGCCTTGACGGCTGCGCTGCGGCGTGCCGTTTTTGACTCGGGCAATCCCGCCCCAGGCCACGAAGCGGAGCCGGACGGTGCGTCAACACCGCCCGGCGCCTGGCCACAGTCACTAACTGAGGTAGACGACCATGGCTCACACCCAGTCTATGCCGGCGTCGGTGCCGGCGCAGTCCCCCATTTCTTCCGATTCCACGCAGATATTCACCCGGGACCGGCCGGTCCGCCGATACACCGTGGGCTACGGGCCGCGGAGCATCCGCGAACCGGATGGGCGCTCGGCGCTCGCCCCGATGTTGCGCCTGCAGGGCGCCTGGCTGAAGCGTGCCGGGTTCGACGTCGGCACTCCGGTGACGGTGCGGGTAGATGCCGGTCGGCTGGTCATCGAGGTGGCCGAGCCGGAGCGGGTGCCGCAGGCGGAGGCCTTCGCGAGGATCGCGCAGATTGCGGACGGGGATCTCCTGAAGCGCGATTTCGATCGCATCGTTCGAGACCTCAAGAAGTACCGGACGCGCTGATGCCCAAGGCTCATCCCGGCTTCCAGGATCGGCGCGCAACGGGACGGGTTGCGCGCTTCATTAAACGTAGCTACGATAAATACCATGCGAATTACCTTCGACCGCGCCAAGCGGGAGCGGACGCTCGAGGAGCGAGGGCTCGACTTCCAGCAGGCGAGACAGGTTTTCGACGAGCCGCACCTGACGCGGCTCGATGACCGAAAGGACTACGGTGAGCCCCGTTTCGTCAGCGCCGGCCGGCTGAGCGGCCGGATCGTTATCATCGTTTGGACGCCGCGCGGCAAGGCGCGGCGGATCATTTCCATGAGGAAAGCCAATGAGCGTGAAATCAAAAGGCTCGCGCCGCACCTGGCGTGATCCAGACGACGCCCCGAAGATCACCGAGAAGTGGATCGCCGAGGCCGATCTTTACCACGGCAAGAAGCTCGTTCGCCGCGGCCGGCCAGCGGGATCCGGCCAGAAGACCCAGACGACCCTTCGGATCTCGAAGGACGTATTGGAATTCTTCCGCGGAACGGGCCCCGGGTGGCAAACTCGCATGGACAACGCGCTCAAGCGGTACGTCGCCTCGCAGCGGCGGTGAGATGGGGTCCGCGTGTATTCGTGCCAACGAGGCGACCCGGCGTACGGAGAGAAAAAGAGATGAAACTGACGGAATTCAAGATCGAGAACTACCGGTCTGTTCGCGACTCTGGTTGGGTCAAAGTCGATGACATAGCCGCCATCGTAGGCAAGAACGAATCCGGAAAGACGTCGCTGCTAAAGGCCATCTGGAAGTTCAACCCGTACGACGAATCAGGATACAACATTGATCGGGAGTGGCCACGCGGCCATCGGAAGGACAAATCCATCGACAAAACCGTGGCCACTTGCCGGTTCAGCTTCGCCCAGGATGAGCTGGACAAGCTGGAAAAGGCTCACGAAACTGCCAAAGGCGTCCACTCAGTCGAAATCCGGCGTAGCTACAAAGGCGAGTATTTCTACACGTTCTATCCCAAGGAGCCAGCGCGGGATCACGAAGTCTCTTGGGTCATCGATCTGGTCAATGCGCGCCTCACCACTCTACCGGCGGGGCTCTCAGATCACTTCAAGCCACAGTTCGCGAAGGCATTGGGAGACCTTATTGAGTCCGCTCGGCAGGCCGGGGCGAGTACCTATCTAGTCGAAAACATGTCCGCCTTCAAGACCCGCATTCAACAGTTCGTTCATCCGAGCCACCCGCATAACCAGCAGGACAGAAATCAGCTCGCGACGATAAATGCCACGCTCGACCAGATCGTCACGGAGGTAATGGCGACGCCGCTGATGAGAGTAACTGATGTCGTGCACGAACTGCTGCCAACGTTCATCTATATGGATGACTACAAGGCGTTCGCAGGCTCAGCGCAGCTCAACCAGGTTCAACAGCGCCGGACCGACAAAAAGCCAACCGATGCCGATGAGACGATTGTGCTCATCATGGATATGGCCGGTCTGAACCTCGACGAGGAAGTCAAGAAAGGAAACGCCCCGGACCGGGAGCAGCGCATTCTCGACATGAACGACGCCAGCAGGACGTTGACCTCCCTCATCGCGGACCGCTGGTCACAGAAGAAGTACGAGACGATGTTCCAGGCGGATGGCCAACACCTGATCATGTTCGTCAAGGACGCAGAGGGTAGTGCACTCGTGCCGCTGGAGGAGCGGTCCAAGGGCTTCCAGTGGTTCTTCTCGTTTGACATGACGTTCATGTACGAGACGGATGGCAAGTTCTCCAACTCGATCATTCTGCTCGACGAGCCGGGCTTGCATTTGCACGCGGCGGCGCAGAGGGATCTGATGAAGCGAATGGCCGCCTACGCCAAGACGAATCAACTCATCTACACGACGCACATGCCGTTCATGATCGATTTCACGCGCCTCGACAACATCTGGGTCGCCGAGGAGGTAGGGCCCGGTGATACGAAAATCCATCAGAACTGGGCAACGGCGGACAAGGACGCCCGGTTCACCTTGCAGGCCGCCCTCGGTCTCTCCTGGAGTCAGTCGCTGTTCGTCGGTCAATATAATCTAGTCGTCGAGGGAGTTACGGACTTCTGGTTCCTCGTCGCCGTGTCGGAAATGCTGCGCCAGGCTGGCAAGGCGGGGCTCGACGAGCAGCTCGTAATAACGCCGGCTGGTGGCGCCAGCAAAGTCGCTTACGTGGGCACAATCCTGCATGGTCAGGAGCTCAGTGTCTGCGTGTTGCTCGATTCGGACGCTGAGGGTAGGAACGCATACGAACAGCTGGTGCACCAGTGGATTCTGGACGCCAAGTACGTACTCATGCTCAGCGATGTGATCGGTGGAGTTAAGCAGGCGACGCTCGAAGACCTTTTCGACCGCGATTTCTACCTCGCCAAGGCTGATATCGCCTACGCGAGGGAATTAAGCGGGAAGAAGCTGGCGGACTTAGTCAAGCCGGGCGCTGCCATAGTGGTAGCTGTCGAGCAGGCGCTCAAGCAAATAGGAATTGAGACGTTCAATAAGGGACGCGTCGCGAAGCTCATCATGAGCGACCTTGCCGGCAAAGAACTCGCCGACCTCGGTGCTGAGACCGAGAAGAAGTTCAGCCTGGTAATCGAGGCCGTGAATGCGCTCGTGGTGAAATGGCGGTCCCACAAAGGGTAAGTTCTGAAACACCGCTCCGCCCCGCTCAAATCAAAGGCTTGCATGTTTCATAAGTCGGTTTCATAATTGGCGCCGGTTTCACCCCTTTTGATGGCGCCCCATGAGCAACGTCACCCGCCTGCCCCCGTCCCGGAAGAAGGTCCACGTCGAGGCCGATATTCCGGCGAGCCAGCTCGATGAATTCAGCCGCGCGGTTGCCGCGCTCACCGCCGGCGAGCGGCCGCGGATGGATGCGCTGGCCCGCGATGAAGGCGAGATCGTCAGCCGCGCGATGGCCGGCCTGCGGCAGATCGAGGAAGCGATAGAGGCCCACCCGGGCACCGGTCAGGCACGACGCCTGGTCAAGTTCCTGGCGGGGGTCTACAACGGCGAGGACTTCCCGTTCGACCTGGGCGAGCTGCGGGGGCTCGACACGGAGCTCGCCAACGCCTGCCTCGATTACCTGAACTACGACCGGCTGGGCAAGCACGAGGTCCACAAGCAC
>JAPTUI010000640.1 GCA_028067895.1 Pseudomonadota bacterium
TCGAACAGCGACCAGAGGTCCGAGAGCCGGTTCTCGATGGGCGTGCCGGTGAGCGCAATGCGCGCCGCGGCATTCAGCTGCTTCACCGCACGTGTCTGCTGGGCGCCGGGGTTCTTGATGGCCTGCGCCTCATCGAGCACCGCCAGCCGCCAGGCTCGCGAGCGCAGCGCCTCTGAGCGGGTGACGACGCCGTAGGTGCAGAGCACGACATCGACCCCGCCGAGCGCGGCATCGAGCGCCGCGGCATCATTGAGATCCAGATCGGACTCCGACGGGTGTGCGACGAACACCTTCAGGCGCGGCGCGAACCGCTCGAGCTCGCCCTTCCAGTTGGCGATCAGGGACGCGGGCGCCACGATGAGGCTGGGGCGGCCCGAGGCGTCCGGCAGGCGCTGGGCGGCACGCCCGCCCGAGTGACCGTGGACGTGCACCAGGAGGGCAATCACCTGGACCGTCTTGCCCAGTCCCATGTCATCGGCGAGACACGCGCCGAGACCGAGTCCCGCGAGCAGTGCGAGCCACTGCGCCCCGATGACCTGGTACGGCCTCAGCGTTGCGTTCAGGCCCCGGCTGCGCAGCGCCGCCTCGGCCTCGGGGTGGCGGAGGCGCTCGAGCAGCTCGCGCAGCCACTCGCCCGCCTCGACACCGGACCAGGCCGCCAGCGTCTCGGGCATTTCGATGTGTGCGCGTTCGGTGGGCGCGCCGGCCAGCAGGCGCATGCCCTCGTGGAACGACAGACCGCCGGCGCGCACCTCGCGCTCCACGCGCTTCCAATGCTCGAGCGCCGCGGCGAGCTGCTCGCCGTCGGCCTCCACCCACCGGCCGCGCAGCCGGATCAGGCCCTCCCGGGAGGCGAGCAGCTGCTGCTGCTCGGCCTCCGTCAGTGCCTCCCCCTCGAGGGTCATGTGCACCGAGAAATCGAGCAGCGCCTCGGCGCCGAGCGCCGCCGCGGGCGCACTTCCCACCTGTGCACTCACTTGAGGCCGCAGCGCACGGCCCGCCTTCCACCAGTCCGGGATCCGCACCACGAGCCCGCAGGCCTCGAGGACGGCGGTATCGGTGAGCAGCCTCAGCGCCTCGGCGGGACGCCAGGCGAGCGGCTGGTAGATCTCGCCACTGTCGATGAGCTCGCGGACCCACTCGAGCCGCTCGGCGGCCTCGCGGATCGGCTTCAGCAGGTTCGCCAGATGAGCGCGGTTCGCCGGGCCGCTATATTCCTTCAGCGCCCGCCCGAGCGGCACATGGCGCGCCGCGCCCTGCGCCGAGACGCCCTCGGCATACGTGACCAGGAACGCAAACGGAAACGCCTCGTCACGCGGGTTCTCGGCGAGGTGAAAAGTGACCCGTCCGACCAGCCGCCAGAGCGGATTGCGCCGGTGCAGATAGGTACGCAGGCTCTCCTCGCCCGCGGCGGCCGCCTCGCGCAGCGTGGCCTCGATGTCGCGCCAGGCCATGCTGAGGAGCGCCGCATCGAGATACTCCAGTCCGCGGATCGGCGGTGCGGCAAGCCTGAGCGCCTCGAGCTCTTCGGTCGGCGGCAGCGCCACCAAAACGCCCGGGGCATCCGGCTCGGCATCCCCGAGGTGGCACAGCCGGGTCAGGTAGCGCTGGGCAAACTCGCGCGCGAAGGCGAGCCCCGGCGGCAGCGCCGTCGTGGCCTCGGTGCTCGCCAGGTGCACCAGCCCCGCCCCCTGACTCTGCGCGAAGGCCCGCTCGATCCGCGCGACGGCCGCGGCCGGCACGCCCGGCGCCTCGGGCGATTCCACGGGCTGCACCGCGAAGTGGCGCCGGGCGTTGATGTACAGATCGAGCGATGCGGCCATGATTCAGAGGAGCCGCAAAAAGCGGCCGGGAAACGTACTCCGTCAATAAAAAAATAGTGTAGAATATATACAGTTTTTATACCAGACCATCCGACGCGATGGACTTCGAATACGACCGGCAGAAAAGCGAGGCCAACAAGGCCAAGCACGGCATCGACTTCGATGAGGCGCAAGCGCTCTGGCAGGACCCTGCTCTGATCGAAATTCCTGCCCGGGCGATGGACGAGCCGAGATCGCTGGCGATCGCACAATGGGCGGGCCACCACTGGTCCGCGATTTTCACGCGCCGAAGCGAGCGAATCCGACTGATTTCGGTGCGGCGCGCTCGCGCTGAAGAGGTGAAGGTTTATGAAAGCGAAGCGGTTTGATCAGACATTCGACGCTGGAGAGAGCGTCCTCGAACATCTTGACCTGCAACGCGCCCACAGACCCGGCATCGACATCAAGCGCGTCAACGTCGATTTCCCTCAATGGATGGTTCAATCGATTGATCGGCAGGCGCGTCGGCTCGGTGTGACCCGCCAGTCGCTCATCAAGCTGTGGTTGGCCGAAAGGCTCGAGATGCGCGCCACCCCCTGATCGACGGCGTGGCACGCCCGAGCGCTTCGGCCGGCGGTAGCGCCACCCGCACGCGCCGGGCATGATGTTGCCGAGTCTGAGCGTGAGCGCCTCGCCGCCATTCCAAAGGCGCGCCTGCGCATCCTGCGAAGTGATCAAGACCATGAGGCTCATCACGCGCAAACCCCAAGCGGCCGTTGGGACTCACGATCGGGATCGTCTGCCTGCCGCAAACGGCCAAACCGTAGCCGGACCTCGCCGGTTCGCTCGTCGATCTGAATTTCCGCCAGAGGATCCGCGCGTGCGCGCAGGCGCAGGCGGGCGGCTCACGTCCAGAGCGGCCAGCAACGCCGCCGCGGACAGATGCGGTCGCGCTCGAAGGACCCGAATCAGGTCTTCTGTAGCCGCCGTGATGAAACGATTTCTACTGATTAAATAATTGATTTTTATAGAATATTATACCCATCGTGAAACGATTGATGAATCGCGCGCCACAGTTTGAGCTCCCACAAGAGGCCCTCTCGCGGTGACCCGAGGCGTGGTCCGTCAAGTCAAGAGACCGCACCGGGCGCTCGAGCGAACGCCCGCGGAGCAAGCCGGCTGCACCACGGTCAGCTCGTCGTGCCCTCTCGGCCGTACTGATCCTCGAGCCGCACGATGTCGTCCTCGCCGAGATAGGATCCGGACTGGATCTCGATGATGTGCAGTGCGATCTTGCCCGGATTCTCGATCCGGTGGCGCACCCCGATCGGGATGTAGGTCGACTGGTTCTCCTCGAGGAGGAATACCTCATCCCCGCGTGTGATGCGCGCGGTCCCCGACACCACGACCCAGTGCTCGGCGCGGTGATGGTGCAGCTGCAGCGAGAGCACCGCACCGGGCTTGACCTTCAGACGCTTGACCTGGAACCGCGGCCCCGACTCGATACTGTCGTAGCTGCCCCAGGGCCGGAACACCTCGCGGTGCAGACTGTGCTCGTACCGCCCCGCCTCCTTCAGGCGGTGCACCAGCTTCTTCACGTCCTGCACCCGCGCCTTCGGCGCCACGAGGACCGCATCCTTGGTCTCGACCACCACGTGATCCGTCAGGCCGACGGCCGACACCAGCCGACTCTCGGCGTACAGGTAGCACCCTTCGGAGTCCTCGCAGATCACGTCCCCGTGGAGCACATTGCCGTGGCCGTCCGCATCGCTGGCCTCGTGCAGCGCGGACCAGGAGCCCACATCGCTCCAGCCGGCCGCGAGCGGCACCACGACCGCATCCCCGGTCTTCTCCATGACGGCATAGTCGATCGAATCGGCCGGACAGGTCTCGAAACGCTCAGGCGCAATACGCGTGAAATCCAGGTCCGCCTTGGCCGCGGCGAACGCCTCGGCGCACACCCGGGCCATGTCGGGGGCCAGCCGTGCGAGCTCCTCGAGGTAGCGCCGGGCGGAGAAGAGGAACATGCCGCTGTTCCAGTAGTACTCGCCCGACGCCACGAAGGCCTCGGCCCGCTCGGCATCGGGCTTCTCGACGAAGCGGGCAATGGCGAACGCCGCCCCGGCGCTCGCCCCGCGCTGGATGTAGCCATAGCCGGTCTCAGGGCTCGTCGGCACGATCCCGAAGGTCACCAGCCGGCCTTCGCCCGCGGCCGTCAACGCCGCTTTGACGGCCTTCTGGAAGGCCGGAACATCCCGGATGACATGATCGGCCGGCAGCACCAGCAGCAGCGGATCGGCCGCTCCGGCGCGCTTCAGCGCCGCATGGGCCGCCAGCGCAATGGCGGGCGCCGTATTGCGCCCCATCGGCTCGAGCACGATCGACTGCGCAGTGATGTGGATCTCGCGCAGCTGCTCGGCGACCAGAAAGCGGTGCGCCTCGTTGCACACCACGACCGGGGCGGCGGCCGAGAGGCCCTCGAGCCTGAGCGCGGTCTGCTGGATCATGGTCCGCTCGCCGATGAGGCTGAGCAGCTGCTTCGGGTACAGCTCGCGCGAGAGCGGCCAGAGCCGGGTTCCGGCGCCGCCGGAGAGGATGACGGGCGTCAGCATGGCATTCACCTCAGGAAGCTCAGGCGCTCGCGCGCTGGATCGAGCGGCCGCGGCCGATGGCGTAGTACGCGAGCCCGAAGCGCTCGACGATGTGCGGATCGTAGAGATTGCGGCCGTCGAAGATCACCGGGCTCTTGAGGCTCGCGCGCAGCCGCTCGAAGTCCGGGCTGCGGAACTCCTTCCACTCGGTGATGATGGCGAGCGCATCGGCCCCCTGGACCGCCTCGTAGGCACTCGCTGCGAGCGTCAGATCGGGCCGCTCGCCGTAGAGGCGCCGCGCCTCGGTCATGGCCACCGGGTCGTAGGCGTGCACGCGAGCGCCCGAGCGCCACAGCGCCTCCATCAGCGCCCGGGAGGAGGCCTCACGCATATCGTCGGTGTCGGGTTTGAAGGCGAGCCCCCACAGCGCAATCGTGCGTCCGGTGAGTGCCCCATCGAAGTAGCGCATGATCTTGGCGAACAACACGTCCTTCTGGCGGGCGTTCACCGCTTCGACCGCATCGAGCAGCGTCGGCGGGTGGCCGGCCTCGTGGGCTGAGCGGATCAGCGCCTTGACGTCTTTGGGGAAGCACGAGCCGCCGTAGCCGGCACCGGGATAGATGAACCCATAGCCGATGCGCGGATCGGAGCCGATCCCGAGGCGCACCTTCTCGATGTCCGCGCCCAAACGCTCGGCGATGTTGGCCAGCTCGTTCATGAAGCTGATCTTGGTGGCGAGCATCGAGTTCGCCGCGTACTTGGTCAGCTCCGAGGAACGGATATCCATGACGATGAGCCGGTCGTGGCTGCGCGTGAACGGCTCATACAGCTCGCGCATCAGATCCGCCGTGGCCGCATCGTCGGTGCCGACCACCACGCGGTCCGGCTTCATGAAGTCGGCGATCGCCGCGCCTTCCTTGAGGAATTCGGGGTTGGAGACGACGTTGAAAGGCACGTTCGCGCCACGCGCGGCGAGCGTGGTCTCGATCTCGCGGCGCACTTTGTCGGCGGTGCCCACCGGGACGGTCGACTTCGTCACCACCACGGTGTGGCGGGTCATGTGGGTCGCGATCGTGCGCGCCGCGGCGAGCACGTGACGCAGGTCCGCCGAACCGTCCTCATCGGGCGGAGTCCCCACCGCGATGAACTGGAACAGGCCGTGTGCAACACCGCGCGCGGCATCGGTGGTGAACTCGATGCGGCCCGCCTCGGCATTGCGGTGCAGCAGCGCATCGAGGCCGGGCTCGTGGATGGGCACTTCGCCGCGGTTCAGCCGCTCGATCTTGCCCGCATCGACGTCGACACAGACCACGTGGTTCCCGGCTTCCGCCAGGCACGCGCCGGTAACAAGACCGACATATCCAGAACCGAAGATGGTAACTTTCATGGCGGGCGAGAGGGTAAAGGAAGGGGGAATCCCTCACAAGCGCGCCGGACAGGCACTGCCAAACGTGTCGCCAAGGACAGCCGATCGACACGGACGGCTCGCCGTCGCCTATCGCCGACCGGCACACACAAAAAGGAACTTGAACGCGAGATTCCGCAACTCCGCGGGTTTAAAAGGGGAATGCGCCTCGCTATACTGCTCGCGCACCGAGAAAAGGCACGATTTGGGGGGGGACGTGCCCCCCGGGCTCGCGGAGGCGGCCTGTTGGCAGGATGAAGACGAATTGAAGCAAGGTGTCGCTAAGGCCAGAAACTTCGGTCCCCTGCAGAGGGTCACCTCTGCGGACAGCGTAAATTCCTGCCTGAAATCCACGCGCGCTGCAGCTGTGCAGAGCATCTGTCGCGTCGTTTCGACGCCAAGTGATTGTGCGTTGCGTTTGAACCACGAGGGTCAACGCCTGCGGGCGCAAACCGTTGCATTGAAAATGTGCAACACGTCCCGGACTGGGGGGCGCATGAAGGGTCATACTGAGCTGGACTTTTGTCGCCTGTTTGCGACAGTCCTGTAACGAGAAGGGAGTTCATCTTGTCGACGCAGGCGGACGAAGTCATCACCACGCACGTGGCCGTGGAACCCCCGGTACGCAAAGGGAATCTCCGGCCACACTTGATCCTGAAAGAACACCGTATGACTTTCGACGGATCCGGCCCGGAACTCACCGCTGACGCCATCTCCTTCGACGAGGCGCTGCTGCCGCGGACGCAGCCGCACGTCTGGCAGGCCCCCGCCCGTACCACGACACGCTTTGCACCGCGCTCGAGCGCCTATCGCCCCCTGAAGCGAATGCTCGACATCGTCGGCGCACTGGCGATCGGGCTCGCCTTCTCGCCCCTTCTGGTGGTGATTGCCGTGCGCATGGGCGTCGAAGACGGTCCCATCCTGTTTCGCCATCGCCGCATCGGGCAGGGCGGTCGGACGTTCGAATGCCTGAAGTTCCGCACCATGGTGCCGAACGCCGAACAGATCCTGCACGACCTGCTCGAACGCGACCCGGAAGCCCGGGCCGAATGGCTGCGCGACCACAAATTGCGTTGCGATCCGCGCGTGACGCGTCTGGGACGATTTCTGCGCAAGACCAGTCTCGACGAGCTGCCGCAGATCTGGAACGTGCTGCGTGGCGAGATGAGCCTGGTCGGGCCGCGGCCTATCGTCAAGGAAGAGATGCTGCGGTATGGCCGCTACCTAACCACTTACATGGACGTGAAACCGGGCATTACCGGACTCTGGCAAGTCACCGGCCGCAATGACACGGACTATCGCCGCCGCGTCATCATGGACACGTATTACGTGCGCAGACAAAATCTGATGTTAGACATAGGCATACTATTGAGGACCGTAAAAGTCGTCCTCGCGAGGCACGGCGCCTATTAGGGAAGGCGAAATTCAGCCGCGTTTTCGACGCCGAATCTCGAGCAATCCGCAGCACGAAAATTACCGCGAGTCGCTTTAAGTGCGCTCGCCACCATCCAGACTATTACAAAAAGAAACGCTGCCCCATCGTTTCGGGGACGTAGGCACATGGCAACGCCACCAGGCAGGTAATTCAGCCGCGCGGGAAGCCCAATCCCGCGACAATATATTGTCTAACAGGCTGTTGAAAAACCCGGCGATTCAGGCAAATTAGGCATTATCCGGTGCACGATTGAGGTTCTCCGATGCGTGGAGCAGATTCTAAGCAGGAAGCGATGTTCAGCTACGTCTCCCCGGAAGAACGGGTTCCGGCGAAGCATCCGCTGCGGCCGATCCGCGCGATGATCTCCGAGGCGCTGGCGCAGATGGATAGGCGGTTTGAGAAGCTCTATTCCCAGACGGGCAGACCCTCCATTGCGCCGGAGCGGCTGATTCGGGCGCTGCTGCTGCAGGTTCTGTATTCGATCCGCAGCGAACGGCTGCTGGTCGAGCAGCTCGAGTACAACCTTCTGTTCCGATGGTTCGTCGGGCTGTCGGTCGATGAGCCGGTGTGGGATCACTCGACGTTCAGCAAGAACCGCGATCGGCTGCTCGAGGCGGACATCGCGCGCGAGCTCTTCGAAGCCATTGTCGAGCAGGCTCGAATGGCTGATCTTCTGAGCGATGAGCATTTCAGCGTCGACGGCACGATGATCGAGGCGTGGGCATCGCACAAGAGCTTCCGACCCAAGGACGGCTCTGGCGGTCCCGACGCAGGCGGCGGGCGCAATGACGCGCGCGACTTTCGCGGCGAGCAGCGCACGAACGATACGCATGCTTCCACGAGCGACCCTGAGGCAAAGCTGTATAGGAAGAGTGCCGGGACAACCTCGAAGCTGGCGTACCTCGGACACGCGGTGAGCGAGAACCGCAATGGCCTGATTGTCGCCGCGCAGGTGACGCAGGCGAGCGGCACTGCCGAGCGCAGCGCCGCGATCGACATGCTCGGCGAGCTGTGCGGCCCGAGACGGTGCACCCTCGCCGCGGATAAGGGCTATGACACGCGTGAGTTCGTCCGGCGAACCCGCGAGCTGAACGTCACCCCGCATGTCGCGCAGAACACCGAGCGACGTGGCGGCTCGGCCATCAATGCCCGCACGACCCGTCATGTGGGATACGCCCTGAGCATCAAAGCGCGCAAGCGTATCGAGGAGTCCTTCGGCTGGGCCAAGGACATTGGACTTCTGAGACGCCCGAAGGTCCGAGGCCGCAGGAAGATTGAGTTCGTGACGCTGCTGACGTTCACCGGCTACAACCTGGTGCGCATGCGCAATCTTCTTGCACCGGGGTTCACATAGCTCAGACGCCATATCGAGCGACAAGGTGATCGAAATGTCCACCCAACCAGGCAATGGAGCCTCCGCAGGCACGGATCGCAAGGCCAGGACGGTCGAGATCGACCTCGGAAGCATTGCTCGACGAGCGTTCACAGGGTGTCAGACGCCTCGATCACCGGGTTTTTCATCAGCCTGCTAAACCACTTATACTTAGCCCCTTTTGAGCAACACGGGCACTCAGCCGGACACACGTTTCGACTTCGGTTCTTAGGACAATGCTAATTACGGTCGCAACTTCCAGACAGACCACCGGAAAATTTTGCCTTGAACTCCACTATCGGCGTGACATAGGAACTTCGTCCACGAAGCCGCTAGGGATGCCATCGAGAACCTAATCCTCACGCCCCTGCAGCCGGCCACGACTCGCAACAAACAAATTTCACTCCCGAGAGCATATTCCACGTTATTAACACAGCAAAATCTGAAGCCTAGCCACTAAATGAAAATCGGACTGTTCACAGAGCTGTATCCGCCAAGCATAGGTGGACAAGAACTGCGGTTCCAACAACTTGCACATGCATTTAGTAATCGCGGACATGACGTTTTCGTTTTTACAATTGATCATCGAGGAAATCTACCGGCCTTTGAACAGGAGGCTCGCGTTACAATATTCCGGCACCCATCCGACCCGAATTACTTAAAGCCAAACAGCGCATTCCGGCGCTCTCCCAAAACCATCCTTGCCTACAGCGTCTGGTGCCGAAAGGCCGCCAGAAAGCACAAATTCGATCTAAAAATATATAATCAGTGGCCGTTGCTCCACATTCCATTTGCGACCTTCACTCACGGGATAACCGTAATTGATTGGTGCGAGCTTCGCTCCGGACTTCTATGGTCCCTCATTCAATCAAGTCTACCCCGCTTCGGTCACGCCAACATGGCAGTGAGCACCGAGGTCGCCGACAAAATCCGCCAACATTCGCCCGACGTGACTGTTTGTATACCTAGCGGACTTACGCTCTCAGATTACAAAGGCTTACCAAAGCATGAACGAAGCGGAATAACTTATATTGGGAGACTTAACCAACACAAAAATCTGCCGCTGCTCATAAAGACATTTGAATCGCTGCGACAGATGGGGTATCACGGACGCTTAACAATTGCCGGCAGCGGCCCAGAAGCCGAGAGAATCTCCGCAGCCTGCAATTCATCGCCCGAGAGCGACAATATCGAATTCCTCGGACATGTCTCTGACAAGGCAAAATGCGAACTTCTGGGGCGCTCCGAATTTCTGCTTATAACAAGTCAGCGTGAAGGCTTCCCTCGTATTGCAGCAGAGGCTATGGCAAGCGGGACGCCCGTCATCACTGCGGACTACCCGGACAACGGAACCGTAAGCATTGTCAATGAGTACCAATGCGGGGAAATTGCACCACCTGATCCGACTGCAATCGCACGCGCAATATTACGATGCCAACCTGAATGGGACCGCATATCCGCCACCGCAATCCAGAACTCCAGAACGCTGGACTGGGGAAATCTAGTAGCGCAATTTGAAACAGCAATCAGGGGAATACATTCATGAATATATTGATAACTGGCGGCGCTGGATTCGTTGGCTCATACGTCTGCGAGAAGCTTATTGCCCAAGGCCACTCCGTTTCTATAGTCGATAATTTCTCAACTGGACGATTAGAAAACGTCATACCCGGAACAAATGTCTTCAAATGCGATCTCGCTTCGGAACAGGACGAGCATCTACAAGACCTTTTTGAGTCCGTACAGCCCAACGCCTTGATACATCTAGCGGCCATTCACTTCATCCCATACTGCATCGCGAATCCGGGCAAGACTTTCGCCATAAATGTAGATGCGACAGAGCGACTCTTACGCATCCTACCGTCCAGTGTTTCACGCGTCGTTTTTGCGTCTACCATGGATGTATACGCACCTACAGATCGACTTCACCATGAGAACGATACGCCCGAGCCATGCAACGTATACGGGTTGTCCAAGTATATTGGCGAATCCCTCCTCGCCTACAAGGTCCGCACCACCGAAAATTTCACCGGCATCGCCCTGCGCTTCGCAAATGTTATCGGATCACGCGAGACCAACCCTCATTTAATTCCTGATGTTCTCAAGCGCCTTCTGGAACCCACTACGCCACAACTCGAAACTGGATACTTGGGAAGTGCTCGTGACTTCGTTGACGCTCGCGACCTCGCGCAGGCAGTTGTAGCCGCGCTTCTTAATGAAACCGAACGGTTCGTCGTTTACAACGTAGGAAGCGGCGTGAGCACACCAGTTCGGCGCGTTGTTGAACTATTAATGCAATACGCAGGAGATAGGCGCGCCCTGGTCGAGGACACAAGAAAATTCCGCAAATTTGACCGAAAAACTCTATCACCCGACATTCAGCGCATTTCGCAACGCTTTCATTGGCAACCCAAGTACACCCTTGAACAGTCACTAAAGCGTATTGTCGAAGACGCGATGCGGAACCGCTCCGCGTGAAGTCAACGCGTCCAGAGATTGCCATCGACTGTCGAATGCTAAACTCATCCGGCATAGGCACTTGTATCAAAGGATGGCTACCGCATATTCTGAGCGAATTGGATTTGCCAAAATTCACCCTACTTGGACATGCCGACGAAATTCGCGCCTTTTCGTGGGCTACTTCATCGAACGTTACAATACGCTCATTCACCGCCCCCATTTACTCTTTGCGCGAGCAATTAGATTGGCACCGCATCCCATCCAATGAATTTGATCTACTTTGGGTTCCACATCTAAACATTCCCTACTTTTCAACTTGTCCGATTTTAGTCACCATTCACGACCTAATCTTTCTGCGGATGGCTAAATTATTTGGCCCACCCGCCAGATTGTATGCAAAGCTACTTCTTAAAAGAATTGCTGTTCGTGCCAATGCGGTATTTTTTGTATCAGATTTCACGCGACGTGAATTCTTTCAGTTAGTTGGACCGACAAGCCAGACTTCAGCCGTTATACACAACGGAATCGACAGGGCTTGGTTTGGTGAGATTGAAAACTCTCTTTTGCCCAAGAAGATATCTGATTGTCCCTACATTCTCTTTGTAGGCAATGTAAAGCCCCATAAAAATCTCCCTCGATTAGTCAACGCATTTTCCCAAGTCAGGCACAAGATCCCTCACCGGCTTGTAATAGTTGGAAAGAGAGATGGGTTCATCACCGCTGACAAGGCTGCCACTCGACTTGCAGAATCACTCGGCAATCGAGTCATGTTCACCGGATTTCTCAGTGACGATTGCCTACGTGCAGTCGTCGCAAATGCGAAATTCTTAGTGTTTCCTTCGCTATACGAGGGCTTCGGATTACCGCCACTAGAAGCACTCGCTTGTGGAACCCCAGTTCTAGCGTCACGTATACCCTCAGTAGTTGAAATATGCGGTGACATGGTCACATATTTTGATCCATATAATATCGATGACCTTTCCGACAAATTGGTTCAGCTTGCAACTTCACCGGTACAGAGACCTCATACGAACTCTCTTGAGCAGTACCAGTGGTCTCACTCAGCCAAGCAAATTGTTTCACTGATGAAGCAACTTTACGAGTGAGTTAGAACTCGCCGTCGAAGCGCTGGAGTTGTTCGGCAAACTCTACAAGGTCGAGCGCGAGGCGCGCGAGCAGAACCTCGATGCGATCCCCCTGTGTCACCGTACTTGTCGCCTCGATACCTCCCCCCTGTGTCAGCGTAGTTGTCGCCTCGATACCTCTGTAATCTTGGGGGCATTGAGGAGTGACAGTGGCTCGATACAGCAGCGAATTCAAAGAGCGGGCGGTGGCGCGACTGCTACCGCCTGAGAGTGCGGAAGTATTCCGGGTGTCCCAGGAGATCGGACTTACTTTCCGCACATCGCCAGGGTGATTTCCGGGTAATTTGCGCCCGGCCGGCGACGGCTATTCGGGTGCGTTGAGCTCGATGAGCCGCTGTGTGTGCGTCTCCCAGGTCCGTAGGAGCTTCTTCGCCTTGCAGTAATTGGCGATCGCCAGGCGCATGAGCTCGGCCTGCTTGGGGGTGAGGGTGCGGTGGTGGAGCCGCCCGCCCTTGAGGTAGCTCCACTCGTAGTAGGGTCCGTGA
>JAPTUI010000534.1 GCA_028067895.1 Pseudomonadota bacterium
ACTTGTTCGTGCGCGATCTTTTGGGGTTCGAATATTCGGAGCGCGCATCGTGTCATTCTCGACTCTGCCGAGTCTCTCAATTCCTGACCGCCTTCAGCTCTAGTCCTGCTGATCAGCGTTCTCTGCGAGTTGCTGCTCACAGAGGTCCTAATGACGCTGCCGCGGAGCTTCACCGCGGTCCTCAATGCATTACCCAGTGTCTTTAGCTTGGTGGCTCACGGCTCGGCCGGGCAATACCTCTTCGTGCTCATCTGGGCCGCCATCAGCGGTCTTCTATATGTTGTTGGGATAGGATGTAGCGCATGGATGGCGCGGGCTCGCATTGTGGCGCTGATCGCCGGAGCCATCAGTCCGTGGGTCGTGTTGGGTCTTGGAAAGATCGAGGGCCACCTCTGGCCGTAGATTCGGAATACTCACGATCCGCTGGACCGTTTGTTGGTGACACTGCCGCTGTTGATGTACGCGCTACTTGGGCCGTGGCTGGCGGGGTATGCCGCACCCGCTGCCGCACAGGCGACCATGGCTTCGCAATGAGGGCGAATGAGCCTCTGATCGCGCAGCAAGGGACGACGTCGTGCCCCGGACGGGTCCGTTGATGAGGTGCGGAATATAATTTCCTGAGCGATTAATTCGTCGAATTCAATAGCGCTCACCGCTTGCTGCGCGCGCCTCCCTGAAGTGCTTGTCGAGCTTCAGAGCTTCCGCAAATTGCTTCATTTCATCTGCTGTTCGACCCAGGAGTCCGTAGAGCTTGCCTAAACGGTAGTGTACCCGCGCTACGCTTGCGCGAGTAGCGCACCCGCTGCGCGCCCAGGACAGGTACTGCTTCATAAACGACAGTGCAGAGTGCAAATGGGTCCGCGAGTTCAGATCTATGACCGCAAGCTCATACGCGCCCGCCTTGAAGTGCGGAGAGCTCACTATCAAGCGGCGCAAAATGCTTCGCGCGCCGTCAAAATCGTGCCGGTGCAAGAGAATCATGGCATCTTGGTAGCCCACCACCTTCACGGCGTTTGATGGATAACGGGTGAGCGCCTCGTTGACATCATTGGTCGCGAGCTTCCACTGGTGTTTGATCGCGGCCCTGGTCGCCACGGCCATCAGGGCGAGCCCGGGGGCGATGCGTTGCAGGGTTGTCAATTCTCGCTCGGCCCGGTCTGTGCTGCCGCCCAGCAACCAGGGAAGGTTTGCATTCAATTGCTGCAAATAATAAAGCGCAATCGCGTCGTGAGGATCCAGAGCGACGATGTGCTCCAAGGAAACATGCGCATCACGTATGGCATCGATCTTTCCGAATATGCCAGAGTGTTTCGCTTCTAACAGACGCGCCAGTACGAGCAAAGTATAATACTTGACATCCTTTGGATCACGGGTGTGCGCTGCATTGGCGTACTTGAGTGCTCGGCGGCCTTCGCCGTCCGTGAGGTAGAGTTTCGCAAGCTCTGCCTCGGTGCGAGCGTTGGAGGGATTTTCGCGTATTGCCCCAATCAACAGATGTGTTGCCTGCACGCACAGGCCCGCGTTCATCAGATGCGTCGCGCGTCCGATTGTATCCGCAAGGGGCCTGTCCATCGCCGCTGCGCCGGGTCGGGCGATGTCGAGACTTGCGAGATTGCTTCGCGGCTTAGCTTCTCGAGCAGTGCAGCCGATCAGGCCTGCAGTGAACATGAGTAGTACCGCGCACGCCCAGTGCAGAATTTTCTTCACGATGTTGGCAGTTGCAACTGTCTGTCCGCCTTGTTGGGTTCCGTACGGGGAACCGCATCTTCCCTGATACAGGATCTTACTTCAGGGTGTCAAGGGACGCATCCGCCGGCAGGCGGGTGGACCTGAGTTCTGGTGCCTCATTCGGTGTCGGTGCCATTGAAGTTTCCTGACGAGCGTAGTTGACGACACGATTCAGGTGCATCAACGGGGTCAGCGATATCCCCTCGTGCGGCTCAATGACTGAGTCGTAGGCCGCGGCGGCAGGCCCGGCGCGCTCCGAGTCTGGGGGGGGTCCCGACTGCTTGAGGTGACGAGCGCACATCCGAATTTCGTGTGGCGCTTGTGTCTGCATCGGTGGTTTTTGCGCAACGCACCTCGGCCGCAGAGTTCATATACCTTCGCTCCTGTAAGCAAGAATGATCTGCGCTGGAAGCTGTGCAGTGGCGTCAGTGCGTCTAATCCGGGCGGCAGATGATTGGATTCCGGAATATTTCGACGCGACGTCGACAACGGTCCGACTCCGCGCGGGTACTGTTTCCCATCGATTGCCTGCGGATTACCGGGGGCAAGGTGAGACATGGTGCGCCGTAAATTGAGGCTCTTCGTGAAATCGTGTGGGTAGGTTTTGCTCATTTTTTGATCAGAGCTCCGGAAGCATGCAGGTCAGGACCTTCAGCTTGAGGTATTCCTCGTCGTGCAGACCGTAGGCTCGCCTCTGGATGACACGGATCTTGTTGTTCAATCCCTCGACGAACCCGAGGGAGACCTTGTTGCGCGGATTGCAGTAGGCGGCGATGCCGTCCCAGTGCCGGTCGATCATCTCGGCGAACTTCTCGTAGGACTTGAGGCGTTGCTATTTCAGCTGCGCCCGCCAGTTCTCGAAGAACTTCCGCGCCCACGCCTCGCTGCGATAGTCCCACATCTGCCGGAAGGATTCCTTCAGCAGATAGGCGGTGTTGAGCCGTTTGTTCGCGGTGAGCAGTCGCTTGAGGTTCTTGCGCGCCGAGCCCTCGAGGTTGTGCGGATGAGCGAGCAAGGCGTACTTCTGGCCCTTGATGAACGCGCGGCCTTTGCCGCTGAGCCGCGCGTATTCCTGCTTGCGCACCTTGTCGAGCGCATCGCCGAGGTGACGCAGGACGTGGAACTTGTCGAACAGGATCGCCGCCTGGGGAGCGTACCGGGTGGTCGAGTTGCGGAACGGCTTCCACATGTCCATCACCGCCAGACGGATGCGCCGCGACTTCTTCGGGCCGAGGAAGCGGTAGAACTCGTCCAGGCTCGCCTCCGTTCGATCAGTGCCGCCGAACCAGATCGCCCGCTCGCGCACGAGGTCGCTGACGACGATGCGATACGTGTGGCGCTTGCGGATCGAGATCTCGTCGATGCCGAGGGCCTTCGGCGCAGGCGTGCCGATGCAGCGCAACTTCTCGCGCATGCAGTGTTTGTCGAGTTCCTTGACCGTCTCCCAGTCAAGATTCAGCTCCTCGGCCACATCCTTGATCGTGCTCGTGCGGCAGCGCCGCCCGACATAGAACGCGAAGCGCTTCGTGTAGAAGGGGTTGTCGGCCAGGAAGTCCAGCTGCTCGCGCTTCACGGCCTGGCATCGCCGGCAGGCCACCCGTCGTACCTCGAGCTCGAGGTA
This sequence comes from Pseudomonadota bacterium, assembly GCA_028067895.1. GTDB lineage: Bacteria > Pseudomonadota > Gammaproteobacteria > Steroidobacterales > Steroidobacteraceae > 13-2-20CM-66-19. The sequence goes on from JAPTUI010000534.1 coordinate 3,350, forward strand.
GATGCGCATCTCGCCGTTGGGCAGATCGCGCACCCGACGCAGCCGTCGGTCGTACCACGTGAAGTGGATCGTCCCACATGCTCCACAGAGCGTTTTTTTCCCCGCCGAGTGAGGCGTATGAGGCGTGCATGTGAGTCACCGAACAGCCTGTGGATGGTCTGCCGCGGGCGAAAGCCGGGGAACCTGTACGTGTCGGTGAGCCGGCGCGGCGGGCGTAGCTTGGCCATTCGCCAATCGTGCCAAAAATTCCGACCCCCTTCCGGGCGATATCATGTCCGGTGAGTTTCTGAGGCGGAAGGAGTGACCACTATGTCCAATTCCAAATCGGTTCTTTACATGTCCATGTCGCTAGACGGGTTCATCGCCGGCCCGAACGATGCACCCGGCAATCCCGGCGGCGATGACTTCATGCGTCTCCACGAGTGGTACGGCTTCGTGTCGACGCCCCCCAACACAAAGGGGACCGGTTGGGGCGCGCATTTCATGTCCGAAGGCAATGAGACGGGGGCGGTGCTCGCGGGCCGGCGCACCGTGGAGCAAGTCGATCACTGGGGCGGAAACCATCATGGCGTCCCGATCTTCGTGCCAAGTCACAGGCCGCCGGATCCGTCGGTCGCCAAATATCCGCTGGTCACCTATGTAACCGACGGAATCGAGAGCGCGATGCAGCAGGCCAAGGCCGCCGCCGGTGACCGGGATGTGATGGTGCACGGCGCTTACACGGCACAAAGTGCGCTCGAGGCCGATGTACTGGACGAACTGCAGATTCATCAAATCCCGGTGCTATTAGGCGCCGGGCGTAGGATGTTTGACGTGCTGCCGCGGCGGATCGAACTGGAAATCGTTCGGGTAATCGACACGCCGGAGGCTACCCACATCCGCTACCGCGTCGGGCGATGATCGGGTTTCCAAGTACGCCGGGACTAGCCATGCGCTATTCGCCAATCGTGCCAAAAAGTTCCGACCCCTTGCATGTGTTCGAAACCCTTCAAAAATAGCCTCCGCAGCGTCACGACACCCTCATTTTTACCCACTCGTTTTCCAGAAGACCCAGAAATATCACGCACTTGAATCGGCTCATCCAAGCGGGCCAGATGACGCCTGCTGGTCTCAAGCAAGTGGAGGCGGCTAAAGTCGACGGCCGCTGGGCCGCTGCCTACGATTCCCCCGCCAACGCAACGGTGCCTCCCGAGTTCATGAAGGAACTCGCTCGTAACACGAAAGCAAAGCAGTTCTTCTCGACACTCAATAGGGCTAATCTGTATGCGATCGCCTACCGGTTGCAGACAGCAAAGCGCTCCGAGACGAAGATCAAACGCATGAAGCTGATCATTGAGATGCTTGCGCGCGGAGAGAAATTTCATTGAGGGCGGGAATGGCCGATTGGGGTCGACTCCTGCCTGTCGGCGAGTGAAGTGATGGCGTGAGTTGAGAAGGAGGGTCAGAGATCTGAGCCGAGGAGTCGTTTGCAATGGTCACGGACGAACATGGTGACGCCTTGGGAGGCGGCGACGATGCAAAAGGCGGCGACGATGCAAAAGGCGGCGACGATGCAAAAGGCGGTGCGCGCTAAATTGCGCTCGGGCCATGGATTCAACCGAACGCTGGGGTTACGGGGAGCGGCTGAAGCGTAAGCCTGAGAATTGGTAGCGGGGGCAGGATTTGGATTTTGAACGAGGTTGATTTTATGGAAGTTTCTCTGCGCTAAAGCGGTTTCACCCAGGTTCGTTACCAGGCTATAGGAGGCACTTGCCTTTACTTGGCAGAATGTATTACATATGTTATAACATCTGCTAAATAGTGGGAGAGAGCCGTATGGCGGCAGTGGTCAAGGTTCGCAAAGTGGGTAATTCCCTGGGTGTCATTTTGACGAAGGACGTCGTCGAGTCTCTTGGTGTGGTGGAGGGGGATGAGCTCTTCGCCATCAGGACGCCGGATGGAATTCGGCTCACGCCATATGACCCGGATTTCGTGACGGCGATCGAGTCGACGCGTGATTACATGCGACGGCATCGCGATGCGCTGCACGAACTGGCGAAACGGTGACAGAGCCGAAGTGGATCAGCTCAGCGATTGCGATCGCGATTCACGACGAGGCTATTTACGAATTCGGTGGCCTTGCAGGAATTCGCGATGCCGGATTGCTTCAGAGCGCACTGGACCGACCGCGCAATCTGCTCGCATATGAATCTCGAGTATCGATCTTTCGGCTCGCCGCCACGCTGTGCTTGGGGATCGTCAGGAACCATCCGTTCAATGACGGAAACAAGCGCACCGCACTCTTGGCGACACGAGCGTTTCTGTATCTGAATGGTAAGGAGCTTGAGCCGTCGCAGACTGATGAAGTCGCCACAATCGTGGCATTAGCAGACGGCTCGCTGAACGAGGTCGATCTCGCGGTCTGGCTGGAGCACAATGCCCGACCGCACACCAAATCAAGTTGGTAGCGGGGGCAGGATTTGAACCTGCGACCTTCGGGTTATGAGCCCGACGAGCTGCCAGACTGCTCCACCCCGCACCAGGAAGGGGGCGGATTGTACGGGCCCTGCAGGGATCCGGCAAGGCTTTTTCTGAAGAAACTTCCGACGCCGATTTGGGGGCGAATCGGCGTCGATCATGCGCGATTGAGCACGAGTTCCAGACTTCGAGATCCTAGCTGAGCGCCGCACGCACTTGAGCGGCTAAGTTTGCGGCTGCGCCGTGATCGATCGACTGCATGGGCCAGTGAATTCCCAGGCCAGATCCGCCGTCGGGCTTTGGGATGATGTGAAAGTGCACGTGCGAAATCGCTTGATGTGCGCCGGCCCCATTGTTTTCCAGCACGTTGTACTCGCGCACGCCGGTCACCTCGATGACGGCCCGGCAGATGCGCGGCAGCACGCGCCCCAGGGCCGCAGCCGATTCCTCGGAGAGCGCATCGAGCGTGGCGGCCGGCTCCTTCGGGATCACCAGCGTGTGCCCGGTGCTGAGCGGATTGATGTCCAGGAATGCGAGCACCCGCTCATCTTCGTATACCTTGTGGCAGGGGATTTCGCCGCGAATGATCTTGCTGAAGATGGTCTCGGCCATGGGACGCTCGCTCAGTGGGGTACCGGGCCCATTGTCGCTCAAGCCCGCGCGCTTGGGGATGCTCACGCGAGGTGCCAGACGGCATCATGCAAGGGTATGGTGCGCAGAGGAGTGTTCCGGATCGGGACATCCCGGCCGGCAGGCGTGCCGTGGTGCGCATCTGCGCAGCATCCGCGGCGCGCACCGGTAGACTCGCGAAACGCTGATTTCACACGTTGGGAGCGCTATGAAGACGAAAGCCGCCCTTGCCTTTGAGGCAGGCAAACCGCTTGAAGTGGTGACGGTGGACCTGGAGGGTCCGAAGGCCGGAGAGGTGCTGGTGGAGATCAAGGCGAGCGGGGTGTGCCACACGGACGAGTTCACCCGTTCAGGAGCGGACCCGGAGGGGTTGTTCCCGGTGATTTTTGGTCACGAGGGGGCCGGGGTGGTGGTGGACGTGGGCGCCGGGGTGAGCTCGCTGAAGCAGGGCGATCACGTGATTCCGCTGTACACGCCGGAGTGCCGGCAGTGCAAGTCGTGTCTGTCGCGCAAGACGAACCTGTGCACGGCGATCCGCTCGACGCAGGGCAAGGGGGTGATGCCGGACGGGACGAGCCGTTTTTCGTACGAGGGTCGGATGGTGCACCACTACATGGGGTGCTCGACGTTCTCGAACTACACGGTGCTGCCGGAGATTGCGGTGGCGAAGATTCGCGAGGACGCGCCGTTTGAGAAGGTGTGCTACATCGGCTGCGGGGTGACGACCGGGGTGGGGGCGGTGATCAATACCGCGCAGGTCGAGCCTGGGGCGAACGTGGTGGTGTTCGGGCTCGGGGGGATCGGACTGAACGTGATCCAGGGGGCGCACCTGGTGGGGGCGAACAAGATCATCGGGGTGGATGTGAATCCGAGGCGCAAGGCGCTGGCGGAGCGCTTTGGGATGACGGATTTCGTCAATCCGCGCGAGCTCAAGGGCGATCTGGTGGCGCACTTGGTGGAGCTGACCGGGGGCGGAGCGGATTACAGTTTCGAGTGTGTGGGGAATGTGGATCTGATGCGCCAGGCGCTGGAGTGCTGTCACCGCGGCTGGGGCGTCTCGGTGATCATCGGGGTGGCCGGGGCGGGCCAGGAGATCAAGACCCGGCCGTTTCAGCTGGTGACCGGGCGGGTGTGGAAGGGGACGGCTTTTGGCGGGGCGCGCGGGCGCACCGATGTGCCGAGGATCGTCGATTGGTACATGGACAAGAAGATCCACATCGACGAGCTGATCACGCACGTGATGCCGATCGAGCGCATCAACGAGGCGTTCGACCTGATGCACCGCGGCGAGTCGATCCGTACCGTCGTGACGTTCTGAAGACCTCAATGGCAACTACTACTCGATGAGGATCACAACATGGCTATCTCGATTCATCCGGCAGTCGACCATGGCGTCAAGCCGGGGCGGGCGGACTTCGCGGGCGGTACCCTGGTGTGCCACTGCGCCTCGGACCCGGTAAAGGTACACATCGGGGTAAACGTCGCCTTCGATCACGTCTGCGGTTGCACCAAGTGCTGGAAACCCAAGGGCGCGCTGTTCTCGCTGGTGGCGGTGGTTCCGCGCGACAAGCTGACCGTCGTGGCCAACGGCCAGAAACTGAAGATCGTCGACGCCAGTGCGCCGATTCAGCGTCACGCGTGCACCGGCTGCGGCGTGCATATGTACGGACGCATCGAGAACAAGGACCACCCGTTCTACGGCTTTGATTTCGTGCATCCGGAACTGCTGCAGGAGCATGGCTGGGCAGCGCCGGAGTTCGCTGCGTTCGTCTCCTCCATCATCGAATCGGGCTTCCCGCCGTCGCGCATGAGCGAGGTGCGCGAGCGCCTGAAGCAGCTGGGCCTCGAGCCGTACGACTCGCTCTCCCCGGCGTTGATGGATGCGATCGCGACGCACGCGGCGAAGAAGAAGGGGACGCTCGCGGCGTGAGCGCGCATGCGTGGCGCGAAGTGTTCCGCGGGGCTGACACGCCTGCCGTGTCGGGCGCGCAGGGCGCCGACGGTGGGCGGTATGGCGCACGGCGCTACTGGAGTGTTCCGAAATCTGATCACTCCGCTGCGTCCGTCACGCACGCGCTGTTGGCAGGCTATGCCGAGGTCTTTCGATGCGCGCATAGTGGCGCGCATAAGGACCGGGACGCTGCGCGGCTGCGCTGCGCGGAGAACATGAGGGCCGCACCTGAGTGGGCCAGGTGTTTAGAGCGGATCGGCACGCGCTGCCTGTCCTCGTGAGGGCGTAACAGAGGGGGTGAGCACGCCAAGAACCAAGCCCATCCGGTGCCGCCGCGCACGGGTGCGACAGATGACTTCGCGGCGATCAAACCGGTGCCGGCCCGTGGGTTGCCCCGACGGAGCGTGTTTCGTCGAGGTGCCGGACCGTCCGAATCACCTGTAAGTACCGACAATGCCACTTCAGGAGACAATACCGTGTATACCCTGACTGAAAAAACGCCACGGCGGGCGGATCGGCAGCGCTGGGGATGGTTGCTTTCGGGCGCCGCTGCCGTGCTCGTCATCACCGGCGCCTGTGCCGGATCGAGTCCCGCTCACGCCGCAAATACCGGACCGACCGGGGACAACTGGACTCTGCCGGCTGGCAACGACTACAACTGGCGGTACAGCCGGCTCGATCAGATCAACGCGCAAAACGCGCATCAGCTGCAAGTCTCCTGGACCATGTCCACCGGCGTGCTGCGCGGCCATGAAGGTCAGCCGCTGGTGATCGGCGATACGATGTATTTCGAGACGCCCTATCCGAACAGCGTGTTCGCGGTGGATTTGAACGACCCGAATCACCGGGTGCGCTGGAAATTCACCCCGCCGCCCGATCCGAATGCCCCGCCGGTGGCGTGCTGCGACGTCGTCAACCGCGGCGTGAGCTACTACAACGGCAAGATCATCATGACGGCGCTCGACGGCATGGTGTATGCCCTGGACGCCAGCAATGGATCCGTCGAGTGGAAGTTCCGCAACGCCGACCCGAAGCTCGGTCAGACCGTCACCGCGGCGCCGCAGGTGTATGACGGGGTGGTGCTGGTCGGAGTGTCGGGCGGTGAGTTCGGTGTGCGCGGATACATGACCGCGCTCGATGCAAACACGGGACGGATGCTGTGGCGGGCTTACAGCGAGGGTCCGGACAACCAGCTGCTGTTCAGTCCAACGCATACCATCAACGGGTACACCCAGAAGCCGGTCGGAGTCGACTCGAGCCTGAAGACCTGGCGTGGGGATGAGTGGAAGGAAGGCGGCGGCACGACCTGGGGCTGGTATTCGTACGATCCGAAGCTCGGCATGATTTACTATGGCAGCGGCAACCCGGGCACGTGGAATCCTACCCAGCGCCCGGGTCTGAACCGCTGGTCGATGACGATCTTCGCGCGCAACCTGCACACCGGCATGGCGAAGTGGGTCCTGCAGATGACCCCGCACGATGGCTGGGACTACGACGGCGTCAATGAGATGGTGCTGTTCGACGCAAAGGTAAACGGCCGCGAAGAGCCGCTGCTCGGGCATTTCGATCGCAACGGGTTCATGTTCGTCGTGAACCGTGTCACCGGCAAGCCGGTGCGGATCCAGAAATACGATTCGTCGGTGAACTGGGCGAGCGGATTTGACATGAACACCGGAATGCCAGAGGTCAACGAACGGTACATGACCCGCGCCGGAGTCAATGTCACGGGAATCTGCCCGGCGGCGCAGGGCGACAAGGACGAGCAACCGTCCTCGTATGATCCGCAGACCGGAGATTTTTACGTTCCGTTGAATCACCTGTGCATGGATTATCAGGCGTTCGACGTGAAGTACATGGCGGGCTTCCCGTTCGTCGGCGCGATTGTCAACATGCACCCGGGTCCGGGCGGCTATCGCGGCCGGTTCATCTCGATTAATCCGGTGACGGGGCGTACCAACTGGCAGATCCACTCGGAGTTCCAGGACTGGGGCGGCGCACTGACCACCGCCGGTGGACTGGCGTTTTACGGCACGTTGAAGGGCGACTTCCGCGCCGTGGACGTGCACACCGGGAAGATCCTGTACAGTTTCCACTGTCCCTCGGGCATCATCGGCAATCCAGTGACCTACATGCATGATGGGCGGCAGTACGTTGCCGTGTTGACCGGTGTCGGTGGCTGGGCGGCAATCGGTATGACCAACAATCTGCACAAGGGATCGGCGGGTCTGGGGGCGGTGGGGCTTGACCAGAGTCTCAACCAGTACACCCAGCTGGGTGGAACGCTGATGGTGTTTGCTTTACCGAAGAGTTGAGCGGACGGAGCGGGGTAAGGATGATGTGGGGTCACCCCGCCCCTTGCTGGAGTGGGCCGCGCCGCACGCCGGCGCGGCCCACTTTGTCGGCGGAGCGCGATGCGCCACAGCGATTACCGAACGCGAAGGGGAAACGAGCTATGTCACGCAAGAGAGTCATGGTGGGAATGCTGCGGAGTCTGGCGGTATTGCTGTTGATCGGAGGAAGCGCGGCGGCAGCAGTGCGGCCGCTGACGGTGTGCGCCGACCCGAATTATCTGCCGTATTCCAATCGGCTCGGCGAGGGGTTCGAGAACAAGGTGGCCGAGGTCATCGGCCAGGCCCTCGGGCGTCCGGTGCATTACGTGTGGTCGAGCTATCGTCAGCCGGGCGGGTTCGACAATTTCCTCGCGCTGAACCTGGATAAGAATCGCTGCGACATCATCATGGATCTGCCCTACGGCGACGTCGAAGAGCACTTTACCGATCCGTACTATGGCTCGACCTATGTCTTCGTCTACAAGAAGAGTCACCACTACGATTTGTCCGGCGGGATGGATTCCCCGGTGCTGCGGCACGTGAAGATCGGATTCGAGATGGGCACGCCGCCAGAGATGGGCTTGAAGATGCGCGGACTGCTCCTGAAGGCGACGCCGTTCGACACCGCGGAGAAGCCCACCGCGTCGCCGAAAGCGACGTTGCAAGCGGTACAGGACGGCAAGATCGACGTGATGATCACCTGGGAGCCGGCAGTGGGATATTTCATCAAGAAGGACTATCCGGACCTCGCCATGACGCGGGTACCCGATACCAATGCCCTCGGCTCTCCGGAGCGGTACCTGTTCTTCATGTCACTAGGCGTTTCGCCGGCGAACAAACAGCTCATTCCGCAGCTCAATGCGGTGATCAAGTCGCACAAGGCGCAGATCAAGCAGATCATGGACGAGTACGACGTCGGCATCCTTCCTTGAGGGATGCGCGTGCCGAAGAGTAGACGAGGAAAGCTCGGTTACGATTCGAATTGATGCAAGACATGGCAAATGTAGCGAATTTGAAACGAACGTCCATCCGGCCAGAACGCGGCGGCAGATCGACTGTGCGGGTACTGCGGACATTGGTGCTGGTCTACGCCGTCGGGCTCGTGCTGCCGGCACTCGCAGCGATGCCGCCGGGTGAGAAAGTGGCGCGCGGCAGCAACTGCTTCTCCTGCCACGCGGTCGGGCACAAAGTGGTCGGCCCGGCATTTGCCGCGGTGGCCAAGCGCTTTGCGCATCAGCCCGGGGCCAAGGCAGTGCTCGTGCACGCGGTGAAGTTCGGTCACGTCGGCACATGGGGTGACATTCCGATGCCGCCGCATCCGCAGCTCACCGAGCAGCAGCTCGATGAGGTCGTCAGCTGGGTGCTCTCGATCAGTCCGACCACCGCGCGCGCGGCGGCCCCGGCGGCCGGAAAGACTTATCGCTACACCGTCGACGGCAAGCAAGTCACGTTGAATTTTCCCGTGTATCGTCCGGGCACGAGGAAAGTGACTGCCACGGTGTTCCGTGGTTACGAGCTGTTCAACTCGTATTGTTTCCGCTGCCACGGGGAGGACGCCATGGGTTCGGAATACGCCCCGGACCTGCGCCAATCGGTGCTCAACGGCATGACCGAAGCGCAGATGACCCAGATTGCGATGGTCGGTCGCAAAGCCAAGGGCATGCCGGCCTGGGCCGGCTTCTTCTCCCCGCACGACCTGAAGGCGATTTACGAATACGTGGCCGGCCGGGCACATCGCCTGGTCGGGCAGGGAACCCCGCCGGAGTGAGATCGGGCCGCGCGGGTTCCACACCCGCGCGGCCGGAGCGTCAGAGGCTCTTCGGTAGCACCCGGTACAGTACGCGGGCGATGGCTGGCACCAGCCGCGGGCGCAGGAGCCGCGCGTCGTAGCGCGCCATGCGTCGGTCGTTCTCCTCGAGGCATTTCCCGAGCAGGCCATGCAGCGTGACCGGTGCGCCGAGATCCTGA
>JAPTUI010000147.1 GCA_028067895.1 Pseudomonadota bacterium
GTCCGCGCGGACGGACCGTACGGGGTCAAATCTCTGGACACGTGCATTTCCTTGAAATCGGGCGAGTCGGCGGCGAACACGCCCCGACGGTGCGGGCGCATGCTGGGCGCGCGCCGTACCATTCGAAAGGCAATTGCGCTCCGCGTCAAGCGGCAGCGGGGTCACGAGCATGACCTTGGCCGCGGGCAGACCGGCCCCGGCGCGGGTAGCATTGCGCCGATGATCCCCGCATCGCTCGCCGGACGCACCATCGCCCTTCCCGAAGCGCGGGCGCTGGAGATCTTTGCGGCCCTGCTCGAGCGGCGCGGTGCCCGCGTCATTCGCTGCCCGATGCTCGCCCTCCGCGATGCGCCCGATCCGGCGCCGGTGCTCGCCTGGTGCCGTGCGCTCGCCGGCGGGCAATTCGATGCGGTGATCCTGCTCACCGGGGAAGGCCTGCGCCGTCTGCTCGCAGCCCTCGAGCGGCACGAGCCCACGCTTCGCCCGGACTTCCTCGCGGCACTGGCGCGCGTGTACAAGATCACCCGTGGCCCGAAGCCCGCCCAGGTCCTGCGCGAGTGGGGACTCACCGCCGATCTGGCCGCGGCCGAGGCAACCAGCCGCGGGGTGATCGAGGCGCTCTCGGGCCTCGCGCTCGCCGGCTGGCGCATCGGCGTGCAACTTTACGGCAGCGAGCCGAACCAGCCGTTGATCGAGTTCCTGCAGGCCGCGGGCGCAGCCGTTGCGACTGTTGCGCCGTACGTTTATGCGGACGGCGCGGATGAAAATGCAGTCCGCGCGCTGCTCGAGCAGCTGCGCGCCGGGCAGATCGACGCGATCGCCTTCACGAGCTCCGCTCAACTCGAACGGCTGGTCGGCATCGCGGGCGAGGAGGCGGTGCGCGGCGCACTGCGCCACACCCTGGTGGCCGCCATCGGGCCGGTCACCGCCGAGGCCCTGCGCCGCCGCGGCATCGAGCCGCAGCTGACGCCCGCGGGCTCGTATTTCCTCAAACCGCTCACCTCGGCACTGCAGCGTGCACTCGGACAGGCGCGGCCTTAGTCGGCTCCCTCGCGCAGCACCGTGAGCGGCGGCTGGCGCAGCACCGAACGGGTCGCGAGCCACCCGCTCGTCGCCACCAGCAGCGTGCCGCCGAGGAGTGCCGCGATGCACACGAGCGGATCGAACACGTAGGGTAGATCGAGCACATCTCGGGTCACATACCACGCGCCGGCGCTGGCGCCCGCCGCTCCGATCAGCCCCGACAGTGCGCCGAGCGCGGCGAACTCCGCCCAGATCCCCTGGGTTACCGTGGCCCGGCGCGCCCCGAGGGTGCGCAGCATCGCACTCTCGAAGCGGCGCTGCTCGCGGCTCGAGTGCACTGCGGCGAGCAGCACGATCAGTCCGGCGCACAGCGTGAACAGAAACACGCTCTCGACGGCAAGAATGGCCTTCGTCAGCATCGAGCGCACGTCCTGCAGCAACGCGTCGATGTCGAAAATCGACACGCTCGGGAAGCGCTGCGCGAGCGCCGCCAGATCGCGAGCCTGGGGTGCGCTCAGATAGGCGCTCGTGACATAGGTGCCGGTCTCCTTGCGCAGAACGCCCGGGGCAAACACGAGAAAGAAATTCGGCTTGAAGCTGTCCCAGCGTACCTTGCGCACGCTGGCGATGCGCACCGTGAGGGTGTTGCCGCCCACCTCGAAAGTCAGCGGCTCGCCGAGCCGCAGATCCAGCCAGCGCATGTACTCACTGGCCACCGACACCAGCGGCTGACCGGTCTCATCGGCGCTCCACCAGCGCCCGGCAATGACGCGGTTGCCGTCGCCGAGCTGCGCAGAGTCGGTGAAATTCTGCTCGCGCAGCGCGAAATGTCTGGCGCGCGGGTTGGCGAAATGGATCGAATCGACCGGCCTGCCATCGATCGCGCGCAGCCGCCCGCGCAGCAGCGGCAGCATGCGTTGCGGTCGCGCACCGAGCTTCGTGAGCGCAGCGGCGAACGCCGTGCGACGGTCCGCCGGAATGTTGATGAAGAAATAATTGGGCAGGTCCGCCGGCAGCGTGCGGCGCCAGCCGCCGGTGAGGTCTGAGCGGATGATGCCCAGCAGCGAGAGCGCCATGATGCCCGTGCCGAACGCTACGATCTGCACGACGCTGTCCATGCGGCGGCGAGCGAGGTTGGCGATTCCGTAGCGCCACGCGACACCGACTCGGGCGCGCAGGCGGTTTGCGAGCGCCACCAACAGCAACGCCGCGCCGAGCAGTGCCAGGAGGAACGCGGCCAATCCCAACGTCAGCATCACGAACGGTCGTCCGGGTCCCATCACCCAGCGGATCAGCAGGATCAGGAGTGCAGCGGCCGGGCCGAACGCGAGCCACACGCCCGGGCGCGGCGGATCGAGATCGCGCCGTAGGACCCGCAGCGCCGGCGTACGCGTCAGTTGCAGCAGCGGCGGCAGCGCGAATCCGGCCAGCAGCGCAAACGCCGACAGCACGCCGAGGCCGGCCGGCGCGAGCCCGGGCGGCGGCAGCGCGCGCGCGGCGAGCAGCCCGTGCAGGGCACGCACCAGCCACAGCTGCGTCAGCGCACCGAGCGCGTCGCCGGCAACGCCCGTGAGCAGCGCGATCGCGAGCAGCTGCGCCAGCGTCATGCCGAGGATGAACGCTCGCGTCGCCCCGAGGGTCTTCAGCAGCGCGACGCTGTCCAGATGGCGGGCCACATAACGGCGTGCGGCCATGGCGACGGCGGCGGCACACAGCAGCACCGCGGTGAGGCTCGCCAGATTGAGAAAGCGCTCGGCGCGCTGCATGGCGCTGTGGATCTGCTGGCTGGCCTCGGCGATCGTTTGCAGCCGCTCACCGCCACTCAGATGCGAGCGCAGCCAGGCGCGCAGTGCCGCGACGCGCCGTGCGCCGCCGGCAAACAGAGCGCTGTAGCGCACGCGGCTGCCCGGCTCGATCAGCTGCGTGCGGGCGAGGTCCGCCGCGTTCATCAGCAGACTCGGCACCAGCCCGGAGAACGCGCCGGCCTGATCCGGCCGCGAAATCAACACCCGGCCGACGCGGAAGGTGGCCGCGCCGATCGTCAGGCGTGCGCCCGGGCGAGCGCCGAGCGCGGTGAGCAGCCGCGAATCGGCCCACACGACGCCGCTCGGCGGGATGCCGTGCGCAGCGCTTCCCGGCGCAAAGGGCGCCGCGGCGGTGAGGATCTTACCGCGCAGCGGATAGCCGTCGGTGACCGCATACAGATCGGTGAGCTGGCTGCGCTGCCCGGCGAACACCACACTGAGCATTCCGATGGTGCGCGCGCTGCGCAGACCGTCACGGGCCGCGGCCGCAAACACCGCCGGGGCGATCGGCTGCGCCGAGTCCACCCGCAGGTCCGCCGCCAGCACCGATGAGGCCTGCAGCGTGACCGCCGCCCGGATCCGGCTGACCAGAAAGCCGACACCGCTGAGCGCTCCGACGGCCACCGTCAGCGCCAGCAGCAGGACGCCGAGCTCCCCGGAGCGCCACTCGCGGCTCAGCATGCGCAGCGCGAAGCGCACCGTGCGCATCATCAGAGCATCCGGCCGGCGTCCATGCGCACCGTGCGCTCGCACCGCGCGGCGAGCTCCGGGTCATGGGTCACGAGCACGAGCGTGGTGCCCGCCCCGGTATTCAATCCGAACAGCCGCTCGATGATGTTCGCTCCGGTCAGGCTGTCGAGATTGCCGGTCGGCTCGTCGGCAAACAGCACCTCGGGCCGGGCGACGAACGCCCTGGCCAGCGCAACGCGCTGCTGCTCGCCCCCGGAGAGCTGACGCGGGTAGTGGGCCGCGCGGGCCGCGAGCCCGACCTGCTCGAGGGCGGCGAGCGCCGCGGCGCGGGCGCCGCGCTGGCGCGCCAACTCGAGCGGCAGTGCAACGTTCTCGAGCGCCGTCAGGGCCGGGACCAGATGAAACGCCTGGAAGACGAACCCGACATGGCGCGCCCGGACCCGGGCGCGGCCATCCTCATCGAGCGCGCTCAGGTCCTCACCGGCGAGCAGCACCCGGCCGCTGCTCGGCAGATCGAGGCCGGCCAGCAATGCGAGGAGCGTCGATTTGCCCGCCCCCGAAGGCCCGGTCACCGCCAGCGTCTCGCCTGCGGCGACCTCGAGGGACACCTCATGCACAATAGTGAGCGGTCCGGCCGGACCGTCGACCGTTTTCGTGAGGTGCTCGGCCTTGAGAACGCACTCCCGCTTCACGCCGTCGTGGCTCGCTGTCGTGGTGGGCATCGCACTGCTCGGAGTCCTCTCGCCTGCGGCCCGGGCGTCGGCGCGCACCCTCCTGGTGTTCGGCGACAGCCTGAGCGCCGCGCACGGATTGCGTCCCGACCAGGGATGGGTGGCGCTGCTGCGGCGGCGCCTGCGCACCGAAGGGTACCGATACCGCATCGTCAACGCCAGCGTCAGCGGTGAGACGACCACCGGTGGACTTGCACGCCTGCCGCACGAGCTGCGTGCGTGCCATCCGGCCATCGTCGTTCTCGAGCTCGGCGCCAACGATGGGCTGCGCGGCCTGCCGGTGACGCTCGCGGCGCACAACCTTGCCGCCATGGTGCGCCTGGCTCGCGCCGCACACGCGCGAGTGCTGTTGCTCGGCATCCTCATCCCGCCGAACTACGGTCCGCGCTATACCCGCCAGTTCGCGGCGCTGTACCCGCAACTGGCGCGGCGTTTTCACGTGCCGCTCGTGCCGTTTCTGCTCGCGCACGTGGCGCTCGCACCGGGCCTGATGCAATCCGATGGACTGCATCCCAACGCGCGCGGCGAACCGCTGGTGCTCGACAACGTCTGGCCCTACCTGCGCCCGCTGCTGCAGCGCGCGCACTGACCGGCGGACTTGGTCGGCGCGCGCCGCCGCGCTATTGTGGCCGCCCTTACTTTCCGGAGACCGTTCCATGCGCGTACCCGCTCCGATCGCTCCGCACCGCTTCGCTTGCGTTCCCGCCCGGCTGCTGCTGTGGGGCGCCGTCGCCCTCACCGCGTTGGCACCGGCCGCCTTCGCCGCCACGCCTCCGGCCGTGCAGCGAGCTCTCGAAGCGGCCATCAACGGTCCGCAGCGCACGCCGGCGTTCAAGCTGCGCGACCCGTACCGCCATCCGCTGAAGACTCTGGAGTTCTTCGGGATCCGCCCGAACATGCGCGTGATCGAGGTCCTGCCCGGCGGCGGCTGGTACACCGAGATCCTCGCCCCGTTCCTGCACGCGCACGGCCAGCTGATCGAGGCGACCTCGCCGGTGGCGGGCACCCACGGTTGGGCGCACCGCTCGGCGCTGGCCTTTGAGCACAAGCTCGCGGCCGACCCCGCCGTCTACGGCAACGTGCGGCGCGAACCGTTCGAGTTGCCCGGCTACCTGCACCTCGGTGCACCGGACTCGGCCGACATGGTGGTCACGTTCAACAACATGCACGATCTGATGTTCGAGAACGTGCATCACGAGGTGACGCCGCTGTTCCTCGAGGCCTTCCTGCGCAGCGCCTATCACGTGCTGAAGCCCGGCGGAGTGCTCGGCATCGTCGGACATCGGTGCGCACCGGGCACGCCACTCGAGAAGTGTTTCCCGCTGGCACGCCTGCCACAGGCGTTCGTGATCCACGAGGCTGAGGCGGCGGGCCTGCGGCTTGAGGCCACGTCCGAGATCCTCGCCAACCCCAAAGACCCGCGCGACATCCCGGTGTTCTTCCTGCCGCCGACGCTCGCGGACCGTTCGGCCGCGGCGCGCCGGCGCTATGCGGCCATCGGCTATGCCGATGACTACGCCTTGAAGTTCATCAAGCCCGCCGACTGAGCGCAGAGGAGCGGGACGGCGCCGCGCCGTCCCGCTCAGTGCTCAGCGCTCGCACCGACGAATGCGGCGCTCTTGGCCTCGCGGCCGAGCAGCGTCGCGGCGCTGAGCGTCACGGCCACGAGGCCGATTGTCCAGGCGAGGACCGTGCCCAGATCGTGCCCATGGTGTGCGGCGATGCTCGACTGTAGGGGCGCGAGCAGCGCCATCGCGAAATTGCCGAATTGGTAGGCGAAGGCCGGCAGCACGGCCCGCACGCCAGGAGGGGAGAGCTCATTGAGGTGCGCCGGCACGATGCCCCAGGCACCCTGGACCATGAACTGCATCAGGAACGCCCCGAGCGCCGCGAGCGGGACGGTCGGCGCGTACGTCCATAGCGGGAGCACCGGCAGCGCGAGCAGCGCCGCGCAGGCGATGGCCTTGCGCCGGCCGATCCGCTCCGAGAGCGCCCCGAAGAGCATGCCGCCGAACAGCGCCCCGACGTTCATCAGCATCAGCACGTCGTCGGCGTGCGCCCCGCCGAGGCCGTAGCGCTGCAACAGGAACGGCTTGTACAGATCCTGCGATCCGTGAGAGAAGGCGTTAAACAGCGCCATCAGCCCGATCATGTACAGCAGGGCCGGCGCGTGGGCCGCGACGATGCGTGCCAGCTCGCGCAGCGATGCCCGGCGCCGGTGCCGTCCCTCGAGCCAGGCCGGGGATTCCGCGACCCCGCGGCGAATGTACAGCACGAGCAGCGCCGGCAGCGCGCCGATGACGAACAGACCGCGCCAGCCGACGGTGGCGAAAAACAGCCGCGAGACCAGCGCGGCGAGCAGGAAGCCGAGCACGTAGCCCTCCTGCAGCAGCCCGGAGAAAAACCCGCGGCCCTCGGCCGGCAGCGTCTCGAACGCGAGCGCCGCCCCGACGCCCCACTCCCCGCCCATGGCGAGGCCGAAGGCCGCGCGCAGCGCCAGCAGCACGGTGAGATCCGGTGCGAACGCCGAAGCGAGCTCGATCAGCGCATAGGAGAGCACGTTGGCGATCAGGATGGGCCGGCGGCCGTACCTCTCCGCCAGCGCCCCGAACAGCAGCGCGCCCACGGGGCGCATGGCCAGCGTCAGCGTGATGCCGAAACTCACCGCGGTGAGACTGGCATGGAAGTCCGTGCCGATCGCGTGCAGCGAGACGATGAAGATGAAGAAATCGAACGCATCGAGCGTCCAGCCGCCGAGCGCGGCGAAATAGGCGTGCCGCTGTGCTGCGGTGAGCTCGGTGAACTTGCGGATCAGTCGCATCGTGGCCGGGCTCCTTCCGCGCCCGCTACTGCACGCCTGACATCAGGCGCTTGACCGCCGGCGTCGCGAGCAGCAACAGCACTCCGCCGATCACGCCCCACCAGAACAGCTTCAGGAACAGCGCCGGCAGCGTACTCGGGTGCGCGGCGTTGAAGTCACTGGAGAGCAGTCCGGCGAGAATGCTGCCGAGGGCGAGCGTCAGAAACCACAGGCCCATGGTCTGACCGGCGAAGCGCCGCGGCGCGAGCTTGGTGGTCGAGGACAGTCCGACCGGCGAGAGGCACAGCTCCCCGCAGGCGTCGAGAAAGTACGTCGCCGTCAGCCACAGCGGAGAGACCTGCTGCCCGTGCAGCACGCGCAGCGCCGCGACGTACATCACCCAGAAGCCCGCGCCAAGCAGCAGCAGTCCCCAGGCGAATTTCGCCGGCGAGGACAAGTCGCGCCCGCGCCGCCCGAGCCGAACCCACAGCGCCGCGAACACCGGGGCGAGCGCGATGACGAACACCGGGTCGATGATCTGCATGTCGCCGGCCGGCATCTTCCAGCCGAACAGGTACCGGTCGGTGTACTGCTGGGCGAAGAGGTTGAACGAGGCGAACATCTGCATGTAGCCCATCCAGAACACGGTGGATGCGCCGAACAGCACCAGCATGGCAAACACGCGCCGCCGCTCCACGCCAGACAGACCGGCAAAGAGCGCCATGTAGAGCAGGTACAGGGCCATCAGCACCGCCACGACCCACGAGATCCCGGCCGAGAGCGCCACGGGATCGAAGCGCACCCAGCCGCCGAGCGTCACGGCCACCAGCACCACGATCAGCGCGCCGAAGCCGCCGAGCGCAAGCCAGGAGCGCCGCTGCGTGACCGCCGGCGCCCGACCGCTCTCCCCAAGGTAGCGGCGCGTGGCGAGGAACTGCACCACTCCGAACAGCATGCCCACGGCCGGCAGCGCGAAGCCGGCGTGCCAGCCGACGTCGCGCGCCACGATGGGTACCAGCAGCGGGCCGAGCAGTGAGCCGAGGTTGATGCCCATGTAGAAGATCGAGAAGCCGGCGTCGCGGCGCGAGCCGCCCTCCGGATACAGCTCCCCGACGGTGGCGCTGACATTGGGCTTGAGCAGCCCGACGCCGAGCACATTGAAGACCAGACCGAGGAAGAACGCCCGCCGGCTGCCGGCGGCGAGCAGCGCATTGCCGATCGTGATGAGGATGCCGCCCCCGAGCACCGCGAGTTGCCCGCCGACCAGCCGGTCGGCGATCCAGCCGCCGAGCAGCGAGAGCAGGTAGGTGCCGCCGAAATACAGCCCGACGATGGCACTGGCATTGCGGTCGCTGAAGGCGAGGCCGCCGCGGCCACTCGCGGCGACCATGAACAGGATCAGGATGGACTGGATGCCGTAGTAGGTGAACCGCTCCCACATCTCGGTGAAGAACAGTGTCGCCAGTCCGCGCGGATGGCCGAACAACGTCGGTCCGCCCGTCGCGCTGTCGGTGCGCGTGTCGATGTCAGCTGTACTCATCATCCCCCGCCAGGTGTTCTTGTTGTGCGCCTGATCGTGCGGTCGCGGCGCTCACGACGTCGTGCTCGGCTCCTCCCCGGCAGCGTTCGGTGCCGGACGCACCAGGATGCGCGCCATGATCACTCCGGCTTCGTACAGCAGGTACATCGGTACGGCCATGATCGACTGCGAGACCGCATCGGGCGGGGTGATGAACGCGGCGACGATGAACACGCCGAGCAGCACGTAGCCGCGGATCGCGCGCAGCTTCTGCACGCTCACCAGGTTCATCACCACCAGCAGCACCACCGCTACCGGTACTTCGAACGCGGCCCCGAACGCGAAGAACAGGACCAGCACGAAATCCAGGTACTGCGAGATGTCGGTCATCATCGCCACGCCCTTCGGCGTGGTCGCAGCGAAGAAATGAAAGATCGCCGGGAACACCGCGAAGTACGCGAATGTCATGCCGGTATAAAACAGCACGATCGAGGACACGAGCAGCGGCAGCGCAAAGCGCTTCTCGTGCCGGTACAGGCCCGGAGCAATGAACGCCCACACCTGGTACAGCACATAGGGCATGGCGCCGAACAGCGCGACGAAGAAGGCGAGCTTGAACGGCGTGGTGAACGGCGCCGCCACTCCTGTGGCGATCAGGCTCGAGCCCTTCGGCAGCATCTTCAGCAGCGGCTCGGCGAGCCAGGTGAACAGTTGATTGGCGTACAGCGCGCACGGCACGAACAGGATGCCGATGGCCACCAGGGCACGGATCAACCGCTCGCGCAGCTCGAGCAGATGCGAGATCAACGTGCCCTCGGCCAGACTGTCAGGCTCTGGGCTCATGGGGATGCGCGGGGTCGGGGGACGGGGCCGGCGGCTGCGGCGCGCTCGCCGCGGTCGGCGGCTCGGCTGCGCCCGGTTCCACCGCGGCGGCCGGCGAGGTGAAGTCCGGATAGGCCGTCTCGGCGTGCGCGGCCGGATCGACGTCCTGCGGCTCAGCGGGCGCCGTGCGGCGCCGCTCGTCGAAATCCAGTTCCTCTTCCAGCTGATCCTGGAACTGCCGCGCCATGGCGCGTGCCCGGCCGACCCAGCGTCCGACGCGGCGCACGACGCCGGGCAGTTTCTCCGGACCCAGCACGATCAGGGCCAGGACCAGAATGACGAGGATTTCGGAAAAACCGAAGTCGAACATGGCCTCTCAGCGCATGCCTCAGGCGCAGAGCGGGAGGGCGCTGGCCGCAGCCGAGCCGTCCGGACCCCGAATGCGCCGCGGGCCTCAGGTGTTGCGGCCGCCCTTGGAGGCCTGGGCGTTGCCCTTCAGCGATTCGGGGAATTCGGCGTCGGACCCGTCGGAGCGGATCTGCCGGTTCTCGGCACTCGAGGTGGACTCTTCCTTGTCACCCTCGTTCATCGCCTTTTTGAAACCCCGCACCGCATGGCCGAGGTCGTCCCCGATCGTGCGCAGCTTCTTGCCGCCGAAGATCAGCAGTACGACGACCAGGATGACGAGCAGGGTTTTGAAATCGAAATCCATAAGCTCTGGACTCCGCTTACGCGAATAACAAAAGGAACGATCGAGGACTCATCATAGGCCAATTGGCGCACAGGGTCCGAGAAAGTTTCTGCGTACCCGGATCGGTGTAAACCGCAAGGTGCGCTCCGGCTCAGCTCTCCAGCCAGAAGGTCACCGGGCCATCATTGACCAGCCTCACCTGCATGTCCGCTCCGAACGCTCCGCTCGCCACCGGCGCATGCTGGGACTGGGCTTCGTGCAGCAGGTGCTCGAACAGCTCACGCGCCGCCTGCGGCGCTGCGGCCGTGCTGAAGCCCGCGCGGGTGCCTTTGTGCGTATCGGCCGCCAGGGTGAACTGCGGCACCAGCAGCAGCCCCCCGCCTTGCTCGCGCAGCGAGCGGTTCATGCGTCCGGCGGCATCCGCGAAGATGCGGTAGCCGAGCAGGCGCTGGAGCAGGCGGTCCGCGGCGGCCCGGTCGTCCTCACGGCGTACCCCAATCAGGGCCAACATCCCGGGGCCGATTGCCCCGAGGCGCCGCCCGCCGGTGTGAACCTCGGCGCCGGTGACGCGCTGGATCAGGGCGATCATGCCGGTTTCGCCCGGCTGGCGTCCGAGGTGGCCGCTCCGATAAGATCCGAGACTGCTTTGCGCACTTGGCCGGAGATCACCATGTCGGAACTTTGGCTGGATTCGTGTGTGCGTTCGGGTCGGCGGCTCGCCACGGTGGCGGCCTTCGGGGTGTGCGCGTTGCTCGCGGCACCTGCGCCGGCCCAGCAGCCCCCGGTGGGCAACGCGCAGCAGGGCAAGATCATCGGGTACACCTGCCTCGGCTGTCACGGTATCGAAGGATACCGCAACGCCTACCCCGACTATGCCGTGCCGCGGCTGCGCGGACAGTCGGTGACGTACCTCGTGACCGCCTTGCAGGAATACCGCGACGGACAGCGCGCCTACCCCACCATGCATCTGCAGGCGCTGTCACTCTCGGCGCAGCAGATGGCCGACGTGGCGGCCTATCTCGGTGGGAAGCCCGTGACGGCCAAGCCAGTCCCGGCCGCCGCGGTGCCCGCGGCGGCCCAGGTCTGCGCCTCGTGCCACGGCAGCAACGGCATCGGGGTCGCCCCGATGTATCCGACGCTGGCCGGACAGCACGAAAGTTATCTGATCCGGGTGCTGCACGAGTACCAGAGCGGCTACCGCCAGAATCCCATCATGAGCGGTATCGCGCATTCACTGACCAATGCGCAGATCCGCATTGTGGCGGCGTACTTCAGTCATCTGAAGCCCGGGCTGCACACCGTGCCGCGGCCTTATACGCGCTGGTCCGGTCGCTAAGGTCGACCGGCCTCTGCGACAACACGGTCCGGGAAGGGCCTCACCCTTCCCGGACCGCAATACACCGGCCGGGGAACCGGTGTCGGCTGGGCACGCCCCGCGCCCTCGATCAGTTCACGGCAATGAACGCGGGCCGCCCGCGCTCTGCTGCTGCCGTGGCCGTCCGTCCCTGTTCCACTCATCGCGTACGGTGAGTGCCGGGGCGGCCGTACGGCCGCCCCGGCACGGGTATCACTGTACGTTCACCGGCACGAAGATCCGCGAGTCGCCGCGCTGGATCAGCAGCGCCACGTGACCCTTGGACTTGGCCACCGCACTGGCGAGCTCGGCGGGCGTGGACACCGGTGCGCCGTTGGCCGAGAGGACGATGTCCCCCGGCTCGATGCCAGCATCCTCGGCTGGCCCGCTCACACCCTGCACGATCACCCCGCCGTGCGTGTTGTCCTGCTGCTGCTCATCGGCCGTCAGCGCCCGTACGATCAGTCCGAGCCGCCCGCCCGGCCGCGCAGCACTGCCGGCGGCTGCCACCAGGTTGTTGCCCATGGCGCCGAGCGTCGCGATGACGTGCTTCTCGGCATGGTTGCGCCAGATCGTCAGATTCACCTTTGTGCCCGGCATCAGGCTGGCCACGCGTACCGGCAGATCGTTCGAGTTCTCGATCTTCTGCCCGTTGAGCGCGATGATCACATCGCCGGGCTGAATGCCGGCGGCCTGCGCGGGGCTGCCGGGGTTGACACTCGAGACCAGTGCGCCCTCCGGCTCAGGCAGGCCGAAGGAATCCGCGAGCCCCTGGTCGACCGGCTGGATATAGATGCCGAGCTCGCCGCGGCGCACGTGACCGGTGGCGATCAGCTGATCGGCGACGTGCATCGCCAGGTTGATCGGGATCGAGAACGACAGGCCCATGTA
>JAPTUI010000082.1 GCA_028067895.1 Pseudomonadota bacterium
GGAGAATGGGCGAGGACACGCAGACGGTCTCGGAAACGGCTCGGTTTGAGCGGCATGTGCGGCTGCTCGGCGAGGTTGGCGTCTCGCCTGAGCTCACCGTGCGCCAGCTGCTCGCCGCCCGATTTCCGGTGGAGTGGATTCGAGCGCGGTTTCCCACGGTCTCCCCCGCGGCTTTTGAAGTCCCGGTTCAACATGAATTGCGCCGCCGGCGCGTGGCAGCGGCCCAACCTGTAACGGCGCGCGAGCCGCCCGCGATGAGGGACAACGCGGCGGCGGGGCAGGGAGCGGTTCCGGCGCTTCCCGCCGGTGCCCTCGCAGCGCATCTCGTGCGCGACAGGCTTGCGACCTCTGCACTCCCGGTCGTGCCGCCGAGAGCTTCGAGACCAACATCGGCGCCGCTCTCGGCCATGGGTGAGACCGCAGGCTCGGCGTTGAGCGAGGGGATTTCGTTCCAGTATGTCCCACTGATCCAGTGCTCGTTCCCGCACGCTGATCCCGGCGCGGTCACGCAGTTCACGCGCCGCAACGGGTGGCTGGAGCTGACGCTCTCGACCGCGCGCCCCGACACGGGGCTACCGTATGGGGTGCCGGCGCGGCTGCTCACGATCTACTGCGCCTCGGAGGCCAAGCGCACGCATTCACCTGAGATTTTCCTCGGGGAGAGCGTGCACGAGTTCCTGCGCCGGCTCGATGTGCCGATCACGCGCGGCGAGCGAGGGTCGCTGCGGGTGTATGCGAACCAGCTGCTGCGTCTCATGCATTGCGCGATCTCGATCGACGAGAACCTGCGCGATGCCGCGGGCCGCACGGGCCTGCACATCCGCCAGGCGCTGTTCGTGGAGGAGGCGCGGCTCTGGTGGGATGAGGCCACCGCGATCGGGCAGGGGAGCAGCCTCGTACTCTCGCCGGTGCTCTATGACTCGATCCTCGAGCGCTCCGCGCCGCTTTCCACCAAGGCGCTCAAGCAGCTGCGCAAGAGTCCCATGGACCTCGATGTTTATGCCTGGCTGGTGCATCGGCTGTTTCATCTCAGCCGGCCGAGCACGGTCACCTGGATGCAGCTCTCGGGTCAGTTCGGGCATGGGTATCGGGAGTTGCGCAAGTTCCGCCGGTTCTTCGCCGACTCGGTGAAGCGGGTGCAGGAGGTCTACCCGGAGGCGCGCCTGAAGCTCTCCGAGGCCGGTGTCATCCTGCTGCCCTCGCCACAGCACATCCCGCGGGACGCGCTCGTCGGCTCCTGAGTATCGCCTCCGGGCGCTGCGGATGATGGATCCCTTAGGTGCTCATCATTTCGGCCAGTCGAGCACAGCGAATGCCGCGGTCAGGTCGCACGCTTCCGCTCGTCAATCCCTTCAGATCGTCACCACGCATCTGGCCGTGCGGCCAGAGCGACCTCCCTCGGTGTCGCATCTCTACCGCCGAGCGGGACAGCGAAGTGGAAAATTCCGTGAAAATCTTGGCAAAAACAATGGCTTGTATGAGGGGAGGGCGGGGGCGTTGCATCTCTTCCGCTTTCTGCTCAAGTCATTGATTGCGAGCCGTATTTGCGGCGAACGGCCGGCCGGCACAGCGCGTCGCGTGGCCGACCGACCGTTGCAACTCTTCCGCCAGGCCGTCGACACGCTTCCGCTTGCGCGTTGCGGTCCTACCGGAGCCCCGTCGCATCCCTCCGCGAAAGTCGAAACAAAGTCTTTAATAACAATTGGTTAGAGAAGTCCCTGTAGTTCCTATAAGTCCCTATATCAATCCTTCGGGACTGCCGTAAAAAAACATTGAAGAACAAGGCGGACATTTCTCTCCCCGCACTATTGTCGGGCCGCTGGTCGCCGTAAATAAACGCATATACAATAAATTCGGTGATCGTGACCTGGGACGAATCGAAGCGGCGCTCGAATCTGGCCAAGCACGGCCTGGATTTTCGCGATGCCCTCGAGGTGTTGGAATCCCGCTTTCGCTTCGATGTTCCGGTGGTTCGCAACGGGGAAGCACGGATTTTCGCGATCGCGTACTCCGCGAAGTACCTCGCGGTGCTGGTCACCGTCGTCAAAGACGATGACAGGGTTAGGATCATCAGCTTCCGCCACGCGAGCGAGGAAGAGCGAGAGGTGTACTATGACTGGCTCGAAAATGACTACGAAGATGACTAAGGCGGACGTGCTCAAGGCCGTGAAGCGGGTTGATCGGAAATCCGACTACCTCTGGGACGGCAAGTCGGAAGAGGATCGCCCGGCGAGCGCGCACGAACTGATCGCCGCCGTGGGCGCGTACCGGCGCAAGCGCGGCCGCCCGGCAGGCTCGGGCTCGAAGGAGCAGATTGCGTTGCGCGTCGACAAGGATGTGTTGGCCCAGTTCCGGGCCGCGGGCCCGGGCTGGCAGACGCGTATGAACGACGCTTTGAAGGCTTGGCTGCGCTCGCACCCGCGCCGTTCGGGCGCGTAATGGTTTTCGTGAGCCGCCTGATTGCTCGCTGATCGGGCGTGCCGCACCATGCGGCCGCAGTGGGGGAAAACGATCACCACCGAGCGTCGGTCTGTGGAGTGCCGCAAAGTCAACCCCCGGGAAACGCGCGATGCGACGTAGGAGCGCGTGCGCGTAATGGCTCGGGGATCCGAGGCCACCCGGGGAAAAGAAAGGTCTCTCAGGAGCGTTCGCAATGCCAGCGTCCAGTGACACGGAGCCGAAAGCGGACCCGCCACCGGGCCCATCGCCCGAGGCGTCGCGCGGGGACCTGTCCGCCGAAGATCCCGGCTGCACGGATGCGGTGGCGCACGGGCGGCTGAGCGGGCTGCTCAACTACATCGCGGAGCAGCTTCGGGACGCCGATCCGCGCGCCTTCCGGATCGAGTCCGCCGGGTCGTTCGTCCTTCGGCCCGCGGACCTCTTGAGCCTTCCGGGCGTGAAGCAGGACTTGAAGGCCGAAGGCGATCACGTGTGGCTGCGGGTCGAGCGGCTCGAGGCCACGCAGCCCCCGAAGATCGGTGAGGCTCATCAGGGCATCATTCGGGTCTCATCAGATCCGGATGGCGCCGAGCCGCGGATCGATGAGGTGGCGTTCACGGCCAAATTGGGGCGGGTCGGTGCCGGATTGCCCGAGGAAGCGCGGCGGCAGCTGGAGGATCGCTCGCGCGCCCAGGTGGAACAGGCGCTGGACGGCTATCGGGCGCTCTGGATGAGCTGGGCGGAAAGTGAGCGGCCGCGCCGGCGCACGATCCAGCTGTATGGGGATCTGTTTGCGCTCAAGCACACGCTGGAAGCGGCGGAAACCGCGCGCCCCATCGAGCTCGTGTGCGGAATCGCGGTGCTCTCGTGGCAGCTGCGCGATGGCAAGGGCCGGCTCGATTACGTTTACCCCCTCCTGACGCATGCGCTTGAACTCTCGATCGACGAGCGGTCGATGGCACTCGAGGTGCGTCCGCGGACCGTGAGTACGCGCGTTGAGATGGACGCGCTGATCAAATGCGAGATCCAAGGGGCTGCGGACGTGGATCGTTCGGCGCGCGAGCAGCTGCTCCGAGACGACGCACGACAAGTCACGCCATTTGATCCGGGCAGTTTCGCTGACATCGCGAAACTAGTCGCCACGAATCTCGACAGCGAAGGGCGGTTCCTCGAGGTTCTGGCGCGGAAGGATTCGGTTCCGGCTGCCGGACCCCATCTCGTCGTCACCGATGCCTGGGTCATCTTCTCGCGGCCCCGCACGCGCAATGTGTTGCTGGAGGATCTCGCCCGCCTGAGACAGGCGATCGCGGAAAGCCCGTCGCTGCCGGCGGGCTCGGCGGCGCTGGTGCTCGAGCCCTCGGAGACGCCCATCCCGCATGAGCGCATCGTATTCCGCGGCATTTCCAGCCGCGGCGATGCAAGCGGGGCGTGCCGGGAGCTGTATTTTCCGTTGCCGTACAACGAAGAACAAGAGACGGTCATCGAACGGCTCGAGGTCTCGGCCGGGGTCACGGTGCAAGGGCCTCCGGGGACGGGCAAGACCCACACGATCGCGAACATCATCTGCCATTACCTCGCCACCGGGCGTCGGGTACTCGTGACCTCGAAGGGCGAGACCGCGCTCGCGGTGCTGCAGGGCAAGCTCCCCGAGGAGGTTCAGCCGCTCGCCGTGGCGCTGCTCGCCGGCGATCGCCAGGGGCTGAGGCAGTTTCAGGGCTCGATCGAAGCGATCCAGCAGCGGGTCTCGCAGCTGAACCCCCCGGTGGTGGAGCGCACCATCCGTAGGCTGCGAGACGAGATCGAGCGCGCGCACGCCGCGCTTCAGCGGATCGACCGGCGGGTCGATGAGATCGCCGCGGCGCAACTCTCCGAGATCGAGCTCGATGGCCAGCGCATCCGACCGCAGATCGCCGCGCGGCTGGTGGTGGACGGACAACGCGACTTCGCCTGGTTCGACGATTCGGTGTCGGCGGGTCCGGAGCACGTTCCACCGTTGTCGCTCGAGGAGGAAAGGATTTTGCGGGAGGCGCGGCGCAGGCTCGGTGATGACCTGTGCTACGTGCGGGCCGAGCTGCCGAATCCGGTGGACTTCCCGGCCGCTGACTCGATCGTGGATCTTCACGAGACGCTGTGCCGTCTGCAGGAGCTTCGCCGGCGGGAGCGTTCCGGTGCGCTCTTGGCCCTGAAGAGCCGCACCGCCGAGGTCCTGACGGCGGCGCGCGCGCTGCACGAGCTCATTACGAGCGCGATTGCGGGCCTCGAGGTCCTCGAGGCTCGCGCCGCGCCGTGGGGCCTTGAGCTGCGGCGGAAATTGCGCGAAGCCGCGTGGAAGGCCGAGCGCGAGGCACTACACGCGCTGTTGGCGGAACTCGAACGGTTGGGTGAGGCCCGGGCGCGCTTCCTGCGCAATCCCGTTCACGTTCCGGAGGAGGCCCTCGGGTGCGACAAGACGCTCGAGGCGGTGCGCCGAGCGGCCGAGACGGGCAAGCCGTTTGGGCTGGTAACCCTGAGTTCCGGCCGCGCCAAGGAGTACGTTCCGGCCATCCGCGTCGCCGGCGTGTCGCCGCGATCGACCGAGGAGTGGCGCACAGTCGAGAAGTGGTTCGACCTTCACCTCGAACTTCAGATCTTCGCGACGCGCTGGAATGCGTGCGCCCTGGCTCTCGACATTCCGTCCATCAGCGCAAGTCCGAGCGCCTTGCGGGAGCTCGAGGCGCTTGGCGATGCGGTGCAAGCGGCTTTTCGGTTCGCGACGGACGTCGATCCACAGTTGTGCGACCAGGCGGCGATGGTGTTTGAGGCGCCGCCCATCGAGAAACTGCTCGGTTCCAGTGCGGGTCTTGCGCAGGTTCGGGATAGTCTGGCGGATCATTTGCGATCCCTCGAGCTCGCGCGCAGTGCCGTCATGGTATCAAAGCTCGAGGAGACGCTGCAGGGGGCCACGGGCGAGGTCGTCGAACGACTGCGGGAGTTGGTAAGTGTGCTGGGTCGCGAAGAGGTCTCCGGGGACGCTGTGGGCCAGCGGTACACACAGCTGATGGCCGAGTTGCGGCGGCTCGTGGGTTTGTCCTCCGAGTTGCTCGCGGTTCGCGATTTCACTCACCGGATCGAGGCCGCCGGCGCACCGCGTTTCGCCGAGCGGCTGAGGTCGATCCGGGTCGGACGCTCAGGCGACGATGCGGCCTTTCCGGTCAACTGGAAGGACGCGTGGCACTGGGCCCGCTTGAAAGGCTATCTCGAGCGCATCGAGGGGGCCGATGAGCTGCGGCGACTGAGCGAGGAACGGACGCGCTACGAGCGCGCCTTGGAGAAGCTCTATCGAGAGATCGTGGCCAACGCGGCCTGGTTGGCCACCAAGCGATCCGCGAGTCACAAGGTGATGCAGGCGCTGGCGGGCTACGCCACCGCGGTCCGTCGCATTGGTAAGGGCACCGGTCCGAACGCGATCCGGTATCGCCGGGACGCGCAGAACGCTATGCAGGAGGCGGCGGGCGCGATCCCGTGCTGGATCATGAGCCACTACAAGGTCTCGGAGAGCATGCCGGCGCGGCTCGGGGTGTTCGATCTGGTGATTGTCGATGAGGCGAGCCAGTCCGATCTCTCGGCGCTGCCGGCGATCCTGCGTGGCAAGAAGATTCTGGTGGTGGGGGATGACAAGCAGGTCTCACCGGATGCGGGATTCATCCACAGCCAGCACATCCAGGCTCTGCTCGACCGCTTCCTGGCCGATCAGCCCTACCGGGCGGACATGACGCCCGAGAAGTCGCTGTACGATCTAGCATCGCGCGTCTACGCCGGCGGGCAGATCATGCTGAAGGAGCATTTTCGCTGCGTCCCGCCGATCATCGCGTATTCGAACAGCCAGTTCTATCACGGGCATATCGTGCCGCTGCGCATTCCGCGGGCCTCGGAAAGACTGGACCCGCCCTTGGTCGACATCTACGTTCCGGACGGTATCCGGGATCACCGGGACTGCAATCCGGCGGAGGCCGAGGCCATCGTGGCGGAAATCGAGGCGTTGCTCGCCGATGAGCGCTTCAAGGGTCGCTCGCTCGGGGTGGTGTCCTTGCTCGGTACCGAGCAGGCCAAACGAATCGATGAGGCGGTGCGCGCGAAGTGCGATGCCGCCGAGCTGCACCGACGCCATTTTGAATGCGGCGACGCGAGGACGTTTCAGGGCAGTGAGCGGGACGTGATGTTTCTATCGCTGGTCGTCGACCGGGGCAGCTACAAGGCCCTCTCCGGAAGCATGTTCGAGCAGCGATTCAACGTGGCGGCGAGTCGCGCTCGGGATCGGATGTACCTGGTCCGGTCGGTGGAGTTGGGCGAGCTCTCGGCAAACGACCTGCGCCGCGCGCTGCTCGAGCATTTCCACAAGCCGCTCATCGCCGATCAGGAGGAGACCGAGAATCTGATGGAACGGTGCGAGTCGGGCTTCGAGCGCGAGGTCTTCGGGGCGCTGGTGTCGCGCGGCTATCGGGTGATTCCGCAGGTGAGGACCGGGGCGTATCGACTCGATATGGTGGTGGAGGGCGAGGATGACCGACGACTCGCCATCGAGTGCGACGGGGACGAGTTCCACGGCCCGGAGCGCTGGGAGGAGGACTCGCGACGGCAGCGGGTTCTCGAACGCGCCGGTTGGACATTCTGGCGCTGCTTCGCTTCGACGTGGACGCTGCGCCGCGAGGAGATGCTGGAGGATCTCATCGGCACACTCTCGGCGATGGGTATCGAGCCGGTGGGCGCGCTCGCCAGGATGCCGCGTCTGGTCGAGCAGCGCACGTGGACGCGACCCGCACAGGAATCGGATCCAGCCGATCGCCTTCTCACCAAGGTCCTGAATGGCCCTGACGCCGATCCGTAAGGCGCGCGCCCACGGGTGGCACCTGCCTGACCGACCCCTCCTCGCAAGCCGATCCACCTCGAGCACAGCGTCGCCGGCTGGCATCCCGGCGAGCGCATCCTCAAGATTCTCGCGCGGACAGCACAGTTCACGCTGCGCGGTCTTGAGCTCATCGGACACGAACCTGCTCAGGGTAGTAGAATTAGTGGCGTTAACGGATATTTCAGTAACGGCAATAAATTAACTATGGACCGTCGAAACAATCCGTACGCGCCGGGGGCCGGCCTTCAGCCCCCTGAGCTCGCCGGCCGCGACCGCCTGATCGAAGACGCCTCTACCGACATGGACCGGCTTCTCGGTCATCGACCCGTCAAGGGCATGATGCTCCTCGGACTACGTGGGGTCGGCAAGACGGTGGTCTTGAACCGACTGTGGCGTACCGCGGCGGATAAAGGCCTTCAGACCACGAAGGTCGAAGCGCCCGAGGGCGGGGCGCTACCGCAACTGCTCGCGCCCGAATTGCGCCGAATTCTGTACGCACTCGATCTACAGGCGGCCGCGACTCACCACATGCGCGAGGCCGCCTCGGCGTTGCGCAACTTCGTCAGCGTCTTCAAGGTCAAGATCGGCGAGGTCGATTTCGGCATCGAGCCTACTCCGGGCTACGCCGATACCGGTCAGCTCGAGCAGGACTTGCCCGATCTCATCGAAGCGGTCGCGGTCGCCGCCGAGGAGCGCAAGTCGGCCATATGCCTGTTCATCGACGAGCTGCAGTATCTGTCGCGTGAGGAGCTCGCCGCGCTCATTGTCGCGTGCCACGAGGTGGCGCAGCGAAACCTGCCATTTCTACTGATCGGCGCGGGTCTTCCGCAGCTTGCCGCGCTCGCCGGTAATGCCAAATCGTACGCGGAGCGCCTCTTCACGTATCCCGAAATGGGCCCTCTCGATCCCGTGGCGGCCCGAGACGCGCTCGTGCATCCGGCCCGTCACCTCGGCGTTGTGTTCGAGGAAGAGGCGGTGGACGCGGTCTTGCGGGTCACCGAGTGCTACCCCTACTTCCTGCAGGAATGGGGGTTTCATGTCTGGAATCTTGCCCCTGCGGGACGGATTCGGCGCGTGGATGTCGAGCAGGTGAGCCCTGCGGTCGTCGAGCATCTCGATGCGAATTTCTTTCGTGTTCGATTCGAACGCCTGACCGCCCTGCAGCAGAAGTATTTGCGTGCCATGGCAGAGCTCGGACCGGGACCGCACAAAACGGGCGACATCGCGGCCACCCTCGGCGTCAAAGCGGCCGCCGTTGCAACCTCTCGCCAGCAGCTGATCGACAAAGGCATGGTTTGGAGCCAACGACATGGGGAG
The DNA here is from genome assembly GCA_028067895.1 of Pseudomonadota bacterium. Taxonomy (GTDB): domain Bacteria; phylum Pseudomonadota; class Gammaproteobacteria; order Steroidobacterales; family Steroidobacteraceae; genus 13-2-20CM-66-19. The sequence goes on from JAPTUI010000082.1 coordinate 8,642, forward strand.
ACCGCGTTCACGGTGCCGATGTTCGATGCCTTCATGAGGCGACAGATGCCGATCTTCGCAAGGCACAAACCGAAGCGCCGACGTTCCCGTTTAAGCCGGGCGCAAATGCGCGGAAAGTGATGCCGCGCGGTGAGTCTGAGAGCATCGTTGACGAGCCGCTCCCGCGGACGAAGGCTTGGCGCGTGCCATACTGATCCAATGTACGCCGGAACTATTTCGATGAACATGGAATTCCGAAGTCGACAGATCGCTGAGCTGCGCGTAAGCGGTCTGAGGGCCCTGCGCGGGCTCGGATTCAGCCGACTGCAGTTCATTCTCGAGGTCGACCTGGCCGCGTCGCCGAACTCTCCGGTGTTGCTCGCGCATCTCGTTGCCGATGTGGCCATAGGTGGGGCAGGGGGCGGCCAGCAGCTGCTTGGCAAAGCCGCTCCGCAGAGCAGCTGGTGTGTGTTCACGTTGGACCATCCACACAAAGTACCTGTGTGGTTGGAGCTCGATCTCGCGGGCGAGCAACTCGAGGCGCTCGAGCGCCTTCGCGCCGGCGGCCCTCTGACCTTTCAGTTCCACGTGAGTTTGCAGCTGCGCCAAGACGCCGAGGTGGTAACCAGATCTCAGGTCCTCCGCCTTGACGTCGATATCACGCAATGGGCGACGGTTCTGAAGGAGATTGGCTACCTTGATTTACTGGTCGTCGCCGTGGAACTGCCGATCGACGCGCCCGATACATATCGCCATGCCATCACCGAGCTGCGCGAAGCGCATAAGGATCTTCACGCCGGCCGTTACGACACCACGGTCATGCGTTGCCGGCGGGCGATGGAGAGTGTCGGGACGCAGGTTTCGGACGACGCCGGTCAGGGCCGGATCAGGAAGGCTTTCGCGGAGAGCAAAAGCAGCCGCGAAGCCATGACGAAGTTCGACCGGGCAGAACTCGTGCGTGGCGCCATTGCCAATTACAGCAACCTCGCGCACCACATGGACGGGGATGGCGCCCCGGAATGCTTCAGCCGTCAGGATGCGCTATTCGTCCTTACGGCGGCCGCGGGCGTGATCTGGGAAGCGAGCGCCAGAATTCCAGCGCGGTGAACCGCGCGGATTTTGGCCCTCTCAGGTTTGAGGGTGGAACGTCCGCTGACGACCCGGAAGGCGTCTGGCGTCGCGGCCGCGCTGTTGCTCGTCATCCGGCAATACGGAATTGTCGGCCGTCGTTCTGCGCTCGGATCGCGCTCGCCCACTGTAGCCTGGCCGTGTGGGCCTGAGTCGCTGTCGGTGCATGACCGCTTATCAGCTCGAGCGTCACGGCTGCGGCGGTTTCTTGCGCTTGCTCGTTGCTTGAAGCCCAGCAGACAGCGCGCAGGTTTTCGGGCCGCAGGAAGGCGTCGAGCGATGCGTGGAGTTCATCGAGGTCGGCTTCACACCGGTTGATGTCACCAATCTCATCCGCCCATTGTCGGAGGATTCTTTCCGGCAGGTCACGGGAGGCCTGTGCCGCATTTCGCGCCTCTCGAGAGGCTTTCAGTCTGCCGCCTATATCCCGAAGGCGCTCGCCGTCGAAGACGTCAACTCCCGCGATTACCGCATTGGTCGATGGAATCCATTCCCCGTGCTCTCGGCCTTCCTCGTCGACCTCAATGCGCTGAAATTCCGCCACGATCCGTCGGTTACCCGTCTTCGCCATGTCTTGCAGCCGCCGGCGAATTGTCTTGGGCCACAGGTCGCGAATGCGGGCGATTTCCGAACGCAGGGCCCGGTGCCGACCGATCGCCTCTTCGATGCGGGAGGCGAGCGCCGTATCCCCGAGATATCCCTCGAGCCGGGCAACCAGTTCGTCGATACGCAGCTCGCGTCGTACCCGAGCGCGCTCCGCTGTGAACGTTCGATCGGCACCGAAGTTCTGGGCCGCGCAATCGCCGCCGATATATCCCTCTGCGCCGTCTTTCCTGCGGGCGACCCAGCCGTGCCAATGAACCTGGCCGCAGACGCTACCGTTTGTGACGAGCTGGCACTTGACCCGCTCGCTTTCCGGGAACACGTAGGCGCCGACAAGGCCCCCGAACTCGGCGAGCGTGATGCCGCAGCTGGGATCGAAGCTCCCGCGCGTCTCGACCTCTCCGCGGCTCCGGAACTGCTGGGCACGACCGGTCATGGGGTTTTATCAGGGTGGTTCAGTGGGGGTTGATCGGTCAGCGTGTACCGAAACGGCATGGATCCGGTACACGCACATTGGGTCGGAACCTATGGGTGTCGTCAGGACTTCTCGGTGCGCCGCGTCGCGGGGAGGTCGAATAGCGCTCGGTCATCGGCACGCTCGAGGGTCTCGTCCAGCCAAGCGCGCAGCTCGGCTTCCGGTAACCGGCCCTGTTCGACCCGGGCCAGCACGATTGCGCCGACGAGCACCTTGCGCCGGGTGTCTTCCTTGCGAAATCGTCGCGCGTCGAGCGTCCGCCTGCGCGCCTCCACCCGCTGCTGTTTCGCCTTGAGCTGCTTCAGCCGCTCCTCCAAGGCGCTGATGCGGTCGTCGAGCTTGGGCATGGTGGCAGCCTCCATCTTGAGCGTGACATTTTGATACACGTCGGCGGTGCCTGAGGCGTTCGGAGCGTGATGTCGGGTTGCTGTTGGTGTCATTTGGCCCGAGGAATCGCGAGCGTCTAGCGTACCCGCGTCGAGCGGTGTAGCCTAGTGATCAGTGCAGTGGGGACAAAAGCGCACTTATGCAAACCCTCGAAGACTCGGGTTTGCGGGCCATCGCCAGAATGCGGCTCCGGCGCTTCGTTTCGGCTTTGGGCCCGACGGCGAGGAATGGCCGTCCGGTGCGTCGGGGGTCGGCGGCTCGGCGCCGCCCACCCCCACGGAGCGGGAAGACCGGCCCCCGCGCAGGGAGGCGCGCGGCCTTGGCGAGTTGGGCGTTGCGAGCGAGTAGGAGGCGGCCCTCGTGGCCAGCTATCACCTCAGCGTCAAGTCCGTGAGCCGCAGCGCGGGACGCAGCGCGACGGCCGCGGCGGCCTATCGCGCCGCCGATCGCATCCGGGATGAGCGCACCGGGGAGCTGTGGGACTTCAGGCGCAAGGGCGGTGTCGAGCACCGCGAGATAGTGCTGCCGCCCGCGGCACCGGCGTGGGCGGCTCGGCGGGAGGCGCTCTGGAATGCGGCCGAGGCGGCGGAACGGCGCAAGAATTCCACCGTTGCGCGCGAGTTCGAGATCGCGCTGCCGGCGGAGCTGAGCGCGGGGGAGCGCCGGGAGCTTGCGATCCGGTTCGCCCGGGAGTTGGTCGACCGGCATGGTTTTGTCGCCGATGTGTGTCTGCACCAGCCAGGCAGGGGAGGGGACCGGCGTAATCATCATGCGCACATCTTGTGCTCGACCCGGCGGTTGACGGCCGAGGGGTTCGCGGCGAAGACGCGCGAGCTCGATGACCTGAAACGAGGTCCGGCGGAGGTCACGCGCTGGCGGGCGCGCTGGGCGGAGTTGCAGAACGAGCGGCTCGCCGATCATGGGTGCGCGGAACGGGTGGATCACCGCAGTCTCGAGGCCCAGGGTCTCGAGCGGGTGCCCACGCATCACAAGGGGCCGGCGATCACCGCGCTCGAGCGGCGGGGAATCGAGACCCGGGTGGGATGGCGATTCGAGGAGGAGCGGCGGCTTGAGGCACAGCTGCGGCTCGAGCGGGCGGCCGAGCTCGGG
>JAPTUI010000156.1 GCA_028067895.1 Pseudomonadota bacterium
CTCGGATGAGTACGGCATGGGTTTGCAGGACTCGCTGCGCATGCGCCAGCTCGACCTGACGGGCATTCTCAACGGGGTCGATTACGGTGTCTGGGACCCACGTATCGACGTGAACCTGCCGCAGCACTTCGATGCCGAACACCTCGCCGTCAAGACTGACCTGAAACGCGCATTCCTCACGCGCATGGGGTTCACGAGTGACGTGTCGGTACCGCTCGGCGGCATCGTCAGCCGGCTCGCCCGCCAGAAGGGGATCGATCTGATGTTCGACGCGCTGCCGCGCGTGCTCGGTGCACGGGACCTTGCGCTCATCGTGCTCGGCACGGGCGATGCGCCGTACGAGCAATTCTTCCGCGACTTGGCCGCACAGTTCCCCGGCCGGGTCGTCTTTCATCGCGGCTACGATGACGCGCTCGCCCATTGGATCGAGGCCGCCTCGGACTTCTTCCTGATGCCCTCCCGGTACGAGCCCTGCGGACTGAACCAGATGTACAGTCTGCGCTACGGCACAGTGCCGGTGGTGCGGCGCACCGGGGGACTCGCCGACTCGGTCGAGCATTTCGACCCGGCCACCGGAGCCGGAACGGGCGTCGTGTTCAACGACTTCGACGTTCCGGCGCTCGAGTGGGCGCTGCACACGGCACTCGACTGGTACGCCGAACCGACGCAGTGGCGGCGCATCATGCGCAACGGCATGGCCCAGGACTTCTCCTGGAAGCGCCAGAGTGAACAGTACCTCGAGATCTATCAGAGGCTCACGAAGCGAAAATAGCTCGCTTGGGCGTCGTGCAAGCCGCGCGCCCTACTGCCCATCCTGATCCTGGGTGGGTTTTGAGCCGCGCGCGCGCCGCGCCACGAGCTGCTCGGCAAAGCCAAACCAGGGAGCGAGCGGCTCGATCTCGCGGCGAGGCGCGCCGAGATGACGCAGCGTATCGCGCCAGTGCTGCGCGACGACCTCGCCGATGCGCGCCTGCACTGCCTCGGCCTGTTCTCGCTCGAGCGCGAATCGGCGATGGTAAGAGAGCAGATTTTCCCGAGTAATCGCTCGACCGTGCACCCCGAATGCCATCGCGAGCTCCGTCGCTGGCGCCATCGCCGGGGCCACCGGATCAAACAGCGGCGCGAGGCGGTAGCCGCGCCTGGAGTCGAGCACGAAGCCGTGGTTTGCGTCGTGATCATCGCCGTTGCCCGTGGCGGCATTGAACACGATCCGTTCGTACAATGCGTGGCGGTCTTCTGTTGGATGATCAATCCACCGTGCCATCTCCTGCGAGATTCCGGTATACGAGGCCATGTAGCTGTAGCGCATGACCTCGGGATTCGACCAGGCGACTGTGCGGGCGCTGGCGTAGGGGAGTCGGTCGAGCCCCCGGCGATCGAATCGTCGCACGAGCAGCACGGGCACTGCGCCGGCCTCGATGAGGCGGTGTTCGGGAACTTCGATACCGCAGCGGGCGGCAAGATCAAGTGCTGCACACTCGCGCAGAGGGATCGGCGGCAGATGGGCCGGGTCCTTGTGCGAGGGGAACTTCGCCAGCCACAGCGCGTTGTCGTGCAGCAACGTGAACTTGGGTCGGGCTCCACCGATTGACGTCCCACAGACCAGCAGCCGGGAGAACTCCGGCGGAATGTCCCCACCCTGCTCCGCCACCTTGACCGCCTCGGCCGCCTGTTCGAGCTCACCGAGCCCGGCGAGTGAGCGCGGTGGAACCGGCGGCGTATTCCGGTCCGGCGAGAAGTCGAGCGTGCCGGCGCGCTCTGCGCCGGCGAGCAGAAGAAAATCGAGTTCGTTCTGCGGGCCGTGCAGCCGCTGGATGAGATAGCGTCCCCACTGATCCGGCCCAGCATCATGCAGCGCGGAGAAGATTCCGCCGAGACTTGTCGTGGTGAACTGCTCGTCACGCAACGGCAGGAGAACCGGATCGACCGGTCGTGCGTCGGCACGATCGAGATACGCCTGAGCATAGACGAAGCTGCCGACGGAAAATCCTCCGGCACTCGGTGCCCACCGAAATCGGCCACAGAGCACCGGCGCCGCCTCACCAGGCACGGCGTTCCAGACCCACAGTTCTTTGCGCTCAGACGACATACGTCTTCCTGAGCTTCACGCGTCTTTCACCCACGTCGAACATGAGCGCAGCGCCCTCTCGATCGAGGCCCGGATCTGCCAGGAGATCGAATTCGCGCTGCAGTCCATAGACCCACAACAGACTCAGGTACGCCCCGATGGTGGTGGTCATACTGCCGCGTTCGACCGCATTGATGGTGTCACGCGAGAATCCGAGCTTTGCTGCCACATCTTCCTGACGCAGCCCGCGGCGCTGGCGCGCCGCCCGAAGCCGAGCGCCGAGTGCTTTGAGCTGCGCAGCTACAGTCTGCGGAACAAGATCAAATGACGGCGTGCGGGTCATAGCCCTCATTATGAACTTTTACGTAGGCTAATACCATCCGATATCAGACCCCCTCTGCGGCGAGACCGGTCTGACGGGTAGCGGGGTAGGCACAGACCCAGGAGGGCAGACGGGCTGAGGCCACTGAGTGCTGCGCACGCGCCATGGCGTTCGAGGTACCAGCGGTCGTGCCGCGCACCCACGAGGGAACCCGCGTCGCGTTGAGCGACTTTGGCCCTCATATCCGGCCGAATTGTTCGCGCCCACTTCGGATCCCCACAGGATCCGGTCGCCCGAACGCGCCACCGATCCGGCGATCACGGCAAATCCCTCGCGCCGAGCGGCCGCACTCAGCCGCTCATCCAGGCACACAAAGTCCAGAGTCGATGCATCGTGCCCAGATGCCACCAGTACCGAAGCCAATGGCAGACTGCCGGAGGCTCGCAACGGATGCATCTGCAAGAGAAGTTCCGCCGTGCGAGCGATAATTTCTGACGGCAGAATCTCATGCCAGGCCAGTGCCAAGAGACGGATACCCGAATAGGCCCTCGCGAGATCAGTCGGAGAAACACTCCCCTCGCGCTCACGTCGGGCGAGCGCAGAGACCCTCTCCAAGGAAATTCCCCACCACACGAGAAGCTGCGGATCTTCATCGAGGCGCACCATCAGCACCTCGTGGACCGGCTCATCGATCAACAGCGAAATCAGCGCGGAACTGTCCCAAAAACGCATGATTGAGGCGTCAGCGTCCTTCGCGGCGCTCTTCGAGACAGCATCCAACAGGCACACCGCGCGCGCCAGCGGCCGTAATAACACCTGCCGGAGCCGCTTAGCCGAGCGCTCGGCTTCGGGAGGCCGAGTGATGCCCCGGGCGGCGAGCAGCGCAAGCCGGTCGTCGTCCGCGCCGCCATCCGCGATCCGATCAATTCGCGCAATGAGGATATCCCGATCGTAAACCACGACGGAGTGCCCCGCGCGGACCTTGCGCAGATAGGCGCTCAGCGAATTCTTCAATCTGGATACCGTAGCCCTTTTTCCATATCGCTAATATCGCCTCTTTGCACGCGCGCGCAAACGCTACGGAAAATACACTGCTGCACGCGCCGCTCTCATGCGGCGCGCATTGCTGGGTGCGTTGTTCGCGACACAATCGGTCCGCGATTCGGGATCGGCGTACAGGGCGACCGCTTCACGGAACAATGCTCCGAGTGCGCCCGCGACGCCAGACAGCGGAACGTCTACGCTTGTGTACAATCCGTTCGGATGTGCTGCGCCAAAAGCCCGCGGCCTCCCTGTCTCAATGTCGCGACGGGGCGGGACCGGCACAGCACCCGTGGTCGCAGAAGGACTTTCGAGAGTATCAGCAGCCCTGAGGCCAAACGAAATGCGCGCCGCATACCCGTTGCGTGCATCCGACAGAGTGGAGTCGAAGGAGTATCACGCTATGCCAGCTTCCCATGTTTCCACCCGTATTGCACGCCGCGCTGGCGCGGCAGCAGGACTCGCCGCGGCACTCGCCGTTCTGCCGCAGGCCCACGCAGCGACCAATCTCTTCAACGTGTACGTGGGAGCAGCCTACGCCCGTTCGAACCTGCGAGCGCACGACAGCACTCCTCTGCCGTTCAGTGGCAGCGGACCGCTCAACAGCTTCAGTCGCTCCGCTTCGGGATACCAACTCAGCCTCGGCGTACGGGCCCTGGAAATGCTTGGCGGGGAGGTCGATTACTTCGATCTGGGCAGCGGCAGCGTCCAAAACCCGTATACATCGAGCTTCGCCGGTTCCGTGGTCGACGCGTCAGTCGCACAGAAAGGTGAAGCAGCCTTCGCCATGCTGTACTTGCCGGTACCCGTTGTTGACATCTATGTGAAAGCGGGCGTGGACCGCATCAACTCGGACTTGAATGGCCAATTCGCTGGGCCAGCCAGTTGCCCACTCACGGGCTGTACGACCGAACCGCTCGGGCTGCACAAGACCACCACGGGCCTCGCTTTCGGCGCCGGTGCGCAATGGCAATTCGGCAACTGGGGACTGCGGGCGGAGTACGAGCGATTCACTGCGTACGGCGGACACCCCGATCTGGTGTCACTCGGCGTAGTATGGACATTCCTCTGATCCCCGATGTGACGGTCTGCAGCACAGCCAAACGCGCTTGCGGCCTGCATTCGCTCATTCCCGGCGCGACCATGACGAAGCGGAGGAAGCAGCGCGCCACGGTTCCCACGTCGAGCCGACCGAGACCTGAGGCCAGCATGGTTGAGACCAGCCAAGTTCCTCGGGTCTGTCTGCGTACGCCAATACCGAATTGCGGGCCAACGGATGTGCATGCCCTGCTCATCCGCAGCGTATCGCTGTGTTCATCGGCGTGAACAGCGCGCACCGAACCGACTCTGCGGCGCAGACGTGACGCCGATCTCAGCGCCCGAATCACCTCCGCGTGCCCTCGCCTGAGGAGCCTGCTGTCGTAGACTCATCCAGCACGCGAGCGCGTTCTCGCGCCCCCGACGAGTCATCCGACCGTACCGGATCCGCTGCATAGGCCCGCAACGTCCCGCACACTCGCAACCGGTCACCAGACACGCTCCACCACCTGACGCAGCCGCCCCCGCCTTACCTAACAGATTGCCCAGAACCTCAGTCAGACCCTCCGGCAACCGGATGTGGTCGCGCAAAGCTTCCGGGGCCTCGGCCTCATCGTACCCCGACCGGATGCGGCAACTCGGCGCTTTGAATGCCCTGCACAAAGCACGAGATCGCAACCTTCCGGACGGGGGCGCATGCGCACAGTCCTTACCCAACCCTGATATCCGGTCGGAAGCGGGCATCCGGGCTGCCGCAGAACCTCTGATGCACGTACTTCCTTACTCGCCATTCTCGCCCGAGAACCCGCGGCACTGCACTTGAGCTTGACGTGCACCCAGGGATAGACTAAACAACAAGTCGCGCAACCGCCGGAACGCAGTCTGGCCAGATACTCTCCTGTCTGAGAGCGCCCCACGGACACTCCGCGAGCTTGGTGCTCGTCTCATTGCGGGGTGATGAAAGGAGCACAACCATGTCCGCCCGTGACCTAGTCAAAATTAAGTCGGTCGCACCACGCAGCGGAGTGTTGGCCATGATGGTGGTCACCGCATGGCGATTTGTCGGCCCGACTGCAGCAGCCGCGCCTCGCAGCAGCCTTCCTGCGCTCAAAGCGCAGCTAGCCCAAACCGCTCGTCACATGCCTCGGGCGGAGCTTGAGTCAGATTACGTTTTCCAGCACCTCATCGACCACCTGATTGCCCCGATTCACTCCAGAGCACAGCTCTCTGCATACCTAAAACGTACTGCGCACACCAACTCCCCATTGGATGCACTCCCTCCTGGCGCAAGACAGCGGTTTCTTGCCAGTCTAAATTTCCGCAATGGCGGTCTCGAATTTCTTCCGTTTTCAGACCTGCTGCGACTGAATGCGGTCGAGATCTACAGAATCCTCGCGCTGTTCGGTGCGCAAGCAGACACGCGAACGATTGCAGGGTCGGATCTGCGCAGATTGGACGCATCTTCGGCTGACGCCGCCCGGTCCGCGCATTCAGTGTGCACATCGAAATGGCGTCCCGCACTGAAGCGTGCACTCCAAGTTGATGGAGACTGGTCTCGCGGGCCGCTCCGCCGTCGTGAATTGCTGGTCGCGACATACGAGAGCCTGCTCGCGCCGGCGCAGAAGCCGAGCGATCTCGAGCGGTTACCCGGAAGCGATCTTGCGGATTTGTTCGAAGTCACCTGGGAGGCCAGCAACGCCGCGAACGCTCTTCGCGCAAACCAGGACTTCACTGGAGATCTCACGCTGGACGTGCGTGCCCTGGAGAGCAGACACCTAGCGAGCAACGCAGAGTATCGAGCGTATTACGACACTCTCGTTGCCTCACGCCATTTCGGCGCAGCGCACCAGTTCTACACCGAACATCCGGATCTTGGCTTACCACGAATACCCGCACTTTCACCCCGGAAGGCAACGGCGACCTACCGGCCCGGCAACCCAATCGTACTGTCGCCGCACTCCGGCGGTCGGTTCGTGTCCGCGCACCAGATCAATTTGCGCAGGGCGTCTCAAGTCATCATTCTGGTCTCACCGGCGTGTCACTTCAGCAACCGCTTTCTCTGGTCCGCCGAGCGGCACCCCCGCCTCCTGGCGGCGTTGAGGAAGTACTCGGTGTGGGTGACTCCCCCCGATGGAATTTTAGACGCGCGCACTCTATCGTCTTGGAATCGCACGCACCCCCTCGAGCCCATCAATATTATCGATAAACTTCGGGAATGGCCGATGATCACGATCGCCGCAGTGCCGACGTTCTACTTTCTGCGACACGGCACATTGGTGGCGACCCTGTACGGATGGCCGGAAACGGGGCGCTTCCGACAGCTTCGCACCGATCTTGACAAGATCGGTCTCTGGCCTCCGGCACGCAGGTAGCCATCGCCCCCCGAGACACATTGACGCGCGCAATCGCGAAAGTGGGAATCGGGCGCCCGCCACAGCCTCATCTAACGACGTGACGCCCGAGGTTGGTAAGATCGGCCACCTGAACCGGCGTGGACCCGGTTGCTCCCGCTGGAGAGCTCGAGTTCCCCAGACATTGCGGCGGGCGTGGCGCATTCGCTGTGCGCCACGCCCGCCCCGAGTGACTCGTTAGAAGTCGGCCCGAGCACTCAACTCAAACATCCGACCGAGATTTGCAGGTCCATACGTCCATGGCTGCGGAGGCGCCTTATTGAACACGTTAAAGACGTGAACACCGACCTGATAATGCTTCCCGAAGTTATACAACACGTCGATATTGTGAATGGTGCTCGACGGGATCGTCAGCGGCAACTGGTTTGATGCCGTATACGTCAGATTGAAGTACTCCCGGGACGTATAGTTCGTCTGCCAATACGCACGGAGCGGTCCACGGTGATATCCGAGGGTCGCCTGGAATGACCAGCGCGGCAGCCCGATGGTATTGGCACTCTCAATGACATCGAAACCCTTGCCGGAAACCGAGCTGTTGTTCTCTCGCATGTCTGCCGCATTGACGGCGAACGACATCCGGCCGGGATCGGCAAAGCGGTCGAGCAACGGCAGGCTCTTCAGGGAATGATCGTAGTTCAATTTATACTGGATCAATCGCAGATGATTGAAGCCTGCGTTAATGAACGTCTCGTGGGCGCTGATCACCTGCCCGGTTCCGGCCTGACGAGTGAAGTCATTGCAGGTTGCGGTCGGGTAGGTGGGCGCGTCGTAGCATTGCTCCATCAACACACCGACGCCGGCGTACTCGATGGCCTGGCTGATCAAGATCTGAATGTAGTCTGCGCTCACCGTCAGCCCAGGAACCCAGCGCGGCGTGAGAATGACGCCGAGATTCATGGAGTGTGCCGTTTCGTTAGTCAGACTCGGGTTACCAGCCGCGGTGACCGGGATGGTGAAGTTCTCCACATTTGAACTCGTGAATGTCGCAAGATTTGCACCAATCGCCGCGAACGCCTTGGCGCAATTAGCTTGCCGAGCCGCCGGATTCGGCCCCGAGGTGATATTGGCCACGGTGCACGGATCGGTCCCGTAATCATATGCATTGGTCGATGGAGAAAATGCCTCCTGCAGGGAGGGCTCACGATAGGTCCGCGCCTTGCCGAACCTGAACGCGATATCACGCGTCGGCGCGAACACCACGCCGAAGTTCCACGCGTTGTTGTAGCCCGCCAGACTGCTATCGACTCTCCGGAACGCCGCGTCGAAGCTCAAAGTGTGCGCAAATTTCCAGTGATAGCGATTGCCGAGGAGCGGAACACGCATCTCGGTATACACCTCGTGCGTCGCGAAGTGCCCGTGCGTCGCGTTGATCGCCACCGAATAGCCGATTCCTTCACGCGATGCGAGCGAGGGGTTGAAACTTGCATACTCGTAGCGTGACTCGACGCCGGCGGACATGCGAACCTTACCGGCCGGCAGCGAAAACAACGGCGCCTGAATGTTCGCCTGCGCATCGTCCTGCCAGTTCACGGCGGTGTTGCCGAAATTCGCAGTCACGTACCGAATCGCCGCAGCACTGTTGTTACCCACCCCAAATGGGTCGAAGGGTATGCAGTTGGCAATGTACGGGTTGGTGGAATTGGGATTCTGCTGCGTGATGCTGCACTCAGGTTGACCGTTTGCACCCATCACAGAGTTCAGCGCGTACCCCAGGACGTTCGGTATGTTGTACGTGGGGTTTCCATAGACGAAATTGTAGTTCGAATAGCTCGAATACGCCTCGCCATGCGAATACGAAACGTTCCAGTCGAAACGCCGGCTCAATAGATGGAAATCGCCGCTGAGCTCTGAATTGATATTGAAAGTGCGAACAAAGGCGTTGATCGGCGACGGCGTCGCATCGACGTTGCTACGGTTCAAGTAGAATTGCGTGATGCCGTCCGCCGCAAGCACCGACTGAGCCTGGCTGTTCAGGAATGGATTGGTTGCATTAATCAGCCACGCCGTACCCGGGCCCGGCTGATCGACAGCCGCTGAGGTTCCAAATCCAGTGTAGGAATAGTTCGGCTGATTGTATGCCTGCCGCGCGCCGACGTAGTTCAGAGATACGGACGTTCGGAAGTGCAGGGATCGACTGAAGTTGTAGCTTGCGATCCCGTAGAACAAGGCCCGCTTCAGGGGGGCCTGCAGGGACGAGAGTGGCGCCAGATTGAGTGAATCACCGCCGCTCGACTGCGAGTCGTACAGCGGGTTTCCGTTCAACCCGTTGTACGCCGATGGACCATAGACGATCCCCGGGTTGAATGGCACCAGATTGCCGTTATTGGCAAACATTGCCGGCGTATTCGTCCCCGGAAGATAGATCAATCCGAACGTGTTCGGATTGACCGGCAATCCGCCGTTAGTCACGCCATAGAAGCGCGCATTGTCCGCAACGATGCTCGCCGGACCGGTGGGCGAGGGGTTGGGCACAAATTGCTGCTGAATTGAACCCCAGGGACGCTGCGCATAGCTGACCGCAGTGGTCTGATCATATTCGGCGTCAAAAGCAAGATTGAGCTTGTGGTGAAGGAAGTCTCGACCCAGCGCGACCTCTGCGTCGTACTCACCGGCGTCCCACTGCGCGGAGTTCGTTACGCTTCCCTGAAATTCCTCGCCGACGAAATGCTGGCGCATCTCGATGTTGACCACGCCAGCAACGGCGTCAGCGCCGTACACAGCCGCGCCGCTGGCGGGAACGATCTGAACTTGCTTGAGGAACAAGGAGGGAAAGTTGTTCAGATCGACCTGGGTGCCACCTGAATTGGCGAAGATGTTCGCTGGATTGTCCGACACATATCGCAGCCCATTGACCAGCCCCAACGTTCGGTTGCTGCCCAGTCCGTACAGATTGACGTAGTTGACTCCGACGCCGAAGCTGTTCTGAGCTCCCGCGGGCGTGGTGCTGCCTTGCATCTCAGGCAAGGTATTCAGGGCATTGGCGATATTTGTGTAGCCATGTTCGGTCATGTACGCCGCATTGACCACGGTATCGACAGGAAACGCCGTCAGATGCGCCTGACGCGTCGCGATGCGCGAACCTGTCACGACCACTTCACGCAACTGCGTGGGCGGCATCTGCGCCTGCGGCGCCGTGGGGCCGGTCTCGGCTTTCTTGCGATTCTTTTTGCGCTTGGCGGCCGATGGCGCCGGCTTCTCCGTCGATTGCGGGCTGACGGAAGGCGTCATACCGGCATGCGCATCAGTCGCACCCACCGACACGCAGAGCAAGATGGCCGCAACTGCGGTCGCGATTTCACTTCGATTCCGGGACAAATGCGATTGCAGGTTCGTCATGGCTTCCCCATTCGGCTTCTAGTTTTCGGAGTGACGGCACGGTGTCCTGATTCGTATGTGCCGGCAGCTCCATCCTTATTCCTTATTGTGCTACGAATATCACAGATTGGTGTATCTGTACAGACACACCCAATCATGGGAAATTTTCCTATCTTTCGACTGATATGTGATTGTTTTATAGAGGATAATTGAGATCCTCGAGCGCTGCCCCGTGTCGGCGTTGCGGAAATGAAACGAATTTTGAGCCACCCCGACCGCAGCGCTGCGGGGGCATGTCTTGGACATGCCCGCAGTGGCATCGGTCCGGTTCGCGATGAACTTCCGCTGTGATGCGCGTTAGCAGTGGTGTGCGCCGCGTCCCGCCAGGGCGTCTCTGGACAGCACCGTGAACGCGAGGAGCAGCCCAAGTGCCTGAATGGCTCTTGAGAACTGCTCCGAATACACCGAAGGGCTCGCACCGTGGTTCACGGCGGCGGTGCGCCTAGCGCCGTCCGGCCGTGAATCTTGTTCGAATAGGAGGCGATCAGAGTCCGCTCCTGCCGATCAGCCGAATCACCGCTTCCTATTTCTGGCTGGGACGGCATCCGGCAACATGGTGGATCGGGCGGCCACGCGTTGACACCCTGCGCCGCGTCGGGACTGTTTCGGCGCTCGATGGGCAAATACATCATACGTCAGTCGATAAGGATCCAGCGCGTGGGCGCCGGCGTCGCGCCAAATCGAGTCGGAACGACGCCTCAGGGGCTGGCCTGTCAGGCACGCGTGGCTGGCGCATCTCATCCGCCCGGAATCGCACTGTCGGCCATGAGCATCGAGATCGGCGGCGGGGCGAGCAAAATGTAGACCCGGGCGCGTGGATAATCGAGCACGAGGGAGTCCGCGACGCTCAAAACGTCCGTGCCGATGATCACCGCGGGCTTATGCTGCAGATGCCATTCCCGGAAGATCGGCACATCCGAGTAGACGATCGGCAGGTGCTGAATCGCGACGGGCCCGAGAAGGAGCGTCGGTGCCACGACCGTCGAACCCGTGGACACCTGCGTAGTCACCCCGTAAATCGGCGTCGTGACTCCCGAATCGTCGCGTGACAGCAATGCTCTGCGCAGGGCGGGATTGCCGAGCGTCACGGGCGACCCGGTGTCGATCACCGCCTCGACCGCGAGGTCGTCGACCCGAGCCGGGATCATGAGCAGCCCGCCCGGGGTACGCACCGCGCGGATGTCGAGGAAGCCCCACATCGGCCCTCGGCTCGACCGGTCGATCGCCACGCGGTGGTGGCGGAAATCCACGGCGATCCGCACCGGCCCGAAACCCGCCATCCCGAGAATACCGTCCACTTCGGTCATGATGGGCGTTGTGCAGACCGGCATGTGCACATCGCGCTTCACGATCCGCCCCACCTGCAGCCGCCGAACATTTACCCACGGCAGCGGCTGCGTCCCGGTCACTCCCTCGACGCGCTCCACGCGCCCCTTGCGCGGGACCAAACCGAGCGCCTTCACCAGCCGCGGCGCGATGACCGAACCGTTCGCCCCCGTGTCGACGAGAAACGGGAAGGGTCCGCGCCCATCGATTAGGATCGGAACGACAATTTGACCGAGATGATTGAGTCGGGAGGGCGCCGACGAAAGCAAGCTGGGCTGATGCGCCAGCGCCGGCGCACGGGGATAGACGGCCGCCATCGCCGCTGCGGGCAGTACAGCCGCCAAACACAGGATACGGCCGAAGGCCAGCATGAAAATCCTGCGACGTCACGAACACCGGGATCGACTATACGCCCGCCGCCTGCCACCTGCCGCGCTTCCCAGATATCGGCATAGGGGCGGTCCATGAGGGCCACTCCCCTGCCACACCACCCGGAGTGCGGGTCCGCACCAGGCGGTTCGAGAAGTTGAGGTCAGGTAAGGCGAGGCGATCGAAGTAGCCGATGGTCAGGAGGCGGTTGAGGGCTAAGCGACCGTAGTACCACCAGCGACGATGACGTATCGTGGCGCCCGCAAACACCTTGGTGCGGTGGGTGAATGAGAACGCCTTCGCCCCCATAGTGCGGGCTCGACCTTGCCCCACCTTTGGCCGACCGGTTCATCT